>JBGSNB010000267.1:0-3362 GCA_041739835.1 Parvularculaceae bacterium
GCAGCGACCCGCCGCCGGCGCCCCCGCCCGCGAATCGGTGGCGCGCACCGATCTCCTCCGTCGTCGTCGGCATCACATGCGCGCCGGGGAGCATCTTTCCGGCATAGACCGAAAGCCCGCGCACTTTCATGGCGGCGAGGACGCCCTTCATCTGGCGAGGCCCAATGGCCTTCAGCAGCGCCATGACGATTTTTGCGCGTGGGCCGGGCGAGAAATCCGCCGCCTTGTCGAGGCCGCGGGCGATGATCGCCGCCTGGTCTTCGCTTTCGGCCGACAGCTTTTCAAAGAGCCGCGCAATCGCCGGGTCCTTTTCGACGCCCGCAACCGCCGCGGTCAGCCGCGCCGCGGTTTTTTCCTCGCGCCAACGGCGAATCATGTCCGCCTCGTCCTTCCCGGTCATGCGGCTGGCCCTTTCGCTGGTCGATGATTAGCCTACCATGCGGCGACGAGGGGCGAAGAGGGGTGTTGCATGAGGCTGGTTTCCCTGGCGGCGGGCATTGTCGCGCTGATCGGGCAGGCGTTTGCGCTGCCTGACGGCGTCGCGCCGCGCAATGACGCAGAGGGCCCCTATGCGCGGCTCGTCATTCGCGGCGCGATATTGATCGACGGTTCCGGCGCGCCGCCTTTCGGCCCGGTCGATATTGTCGTCGAAAACAACCGCATTGCGCAGATCGTGCCGGTCGGGGCGCCTGGCTTGCCGGTCCGCGAGGATGCCCGCCCGGCCAAGGGCGCGCGTAAGATCGACGCCGCCGGCAAGTTCGTCCTGCCCGGCTTCGTCAATCTGCACGGCCATATTCACAGCTATGGCGATGGGCAGAATGTTCCGCCCGATTACGTCTTCAAGCTCTGGCTGATGCACGGGATCACGACTGTGCGCGAAGTCGGCAATGACAAAGGCGCGCTTTTCACCGCCGAACTGGCGACCGCGAGTGCGAGAAACCAGATCGATGCGCCGCGAATTTATTCCTACCCGTTTTTCGGCAGTTTCGGCTCGGATAGCGTCGATACGCCCGATCAGGCGCGCGCGCAGATCCGGCAATTCAAGAAGGCGGGCGCGGCCGGCGTCAAATTCTTCAGCGGCCCTGAGGAGGTCTTGTGGGCCGCCTTTGATGAGGCGAGAAAGCAGAATCTCAAGACGACGATGCATCACGCGCAGCTGGCGGTCGCGCATGCCGATGTCCTCGACACCTCGGCCAAGGGCCTCAATTCGATGGAGCACTGGTACGGGCTTCCCGAAGCCTTGTTCGAAGACAAGGCGCTGCAGGACTATCCGGTCGACTACAATTACTCCGACGAGCAGCATCGCTTTGCCGAAGCCGGCAGGCTCTGGGCGCAGGCGGCGGGGCCGGGGACCGCGCGCTGGGATTATGTGCGCGACACGCTGCTGGAACGCAATTTCGCCATCGTCCCGACATTCACGATCTATCTGTCCAGCCGGGACTGGATGCGCGCGCGCCGCGCCGAATGGCATGATGACTACACGATGCCGTCGCTGTGGAAATTCTTTTCGCCGGACCGCAACGCGCACGGCTCCTACTGGTTCGATTGGGGCACGGAGCAGGAGGTCGCCTGGCGCGACAATTATCGCCGCTGGATGACGTTCATCAACGACTACAAGAATCACGGCGGAAAGGTCGGCGTCGGCGAGGACGCCGGGTATATCTATTCGACCTACGGATTCGGGTTCATCCAGGAAATGGAGCTGCTGCGCGAGACCGGGTTCAATCCGCTCGAGGTCATTCGCGCGGCGACGCTTGACGGCGCGCGCATTCTCGGCGCGGAAAGCGAGATCGGTTCGGTGCAGGTCGGCAAGAAAGCCGATCTTGTGATTGTCGGCGAGAACCCGGTCGCAAATCTGAAGGTCCTCTACGCCAGCGGGCATATCAGGCTTGATCCGGCGACCAACCGGCCCGTTCGCGTCGGCGGCGTCGAGACTGTCATCAAGGACGGGCTCGTCTATGATGCGAAGGCGCTCGCCGCCGAAGTCAAGGCGATGGTCGCGGCGGAAAAGGAAATAGCCGGCATCGCGCCCGGACCGATGCCGATTGTAGATTTCAAGTTCGAACGGGAGGAGTCCGCCCAATGAAAATCATGCTGTTCGCCGCTGCCGCATGCGTCGCCGCCTGTGCGCCTGCCGCTGCGCAAGACACCGCGCTGGCGGACGCCGTCGCCGCCGACTACCCCTACGTCTTTGAGCTCTACAAGCACTTTCACCAGAATCCGGAACTCTCCTTCAAGGAAGGCGAGAGCGCGAAACGCATGGCGGCCGAATTGAAGGCGCTCGGCTTCGACGTGACGACCGGCGTCGGCGACAAATGGACGAAAGCGAAAGCGAAAGCCGACGCCGGCAAGGTCCACGAGGGCGTCGGCGGACATGGCTTCGTCGCGGTCCTGGAAAACGGCGAGGGGCCGACCTTGATGATGCGCGCCGACATGGACGCGCTGCCGCTCGAAGAAAAGACCGGCATTCCCTATGCGAGCAGGGTCGTCTCGGTCGATTACAAGGGGCAGGCGGCGCCGGTCATGCACGCCTGCGCGCATGACAGCCACATGGCGATCATGATCGGAACGGCGCGGCGGCTCGTTGCGATGAAAGGCCAGTGGACGGGAACGCTGGTCCTCATCGGTCAGCCGGCGGAGGAAATCGGCCTTGGCGCGACCGCGATGTTGAGCGACGGTCTCTATTCGAGATTTCCAAAGCCGGATTTTGTCATCGCCGAACACACGTCGGGCTGGGACCCTGCGGGCGCCGTCACCTATACGCCCGGCTATGCGCTCGCCAATGTCGACAGCGTCGACATCACGGTGAAGGGCGTCGGCACGCATGGCTCCGCGCCGCATACGGGCAAGGATCCGATCGTCATCGGGGCGCAGATCGTCAATGCGCTGCAAACACTCGTCTCCCGGGAAACCAACCCGCTCGATTCCGGCGTCGTCACCGTCGGCGCTTTCCAGGCGGGCTACAAACACAACATCATTCCCGACGAGGCGCATCTGAAGATCACGGTGCGATCCTACAAGGATGAGGTCCGCCAGCATCTGCTCGACGGCATCAAGCGCATCGCCGCCGCGCAGGCGCAGTCCGCCGGCCTTCCGGCGAACCTCATGCCTGAGGTTAAGATCGAAAAGGACTACACGCCGTCGACCTACAATAATCCCGACCTGACGGCGCGCGTCATGGCGGCGGTCGGCAAGAGCATTGGCGAGACGCGCGTCTATGAGCGTGATCCGAGCATGGGTGGCGAGGATTTCAGCCAGTTCGGCCGCACCGCGGAAAAAATCCCGACCGTCATCATGTGGGTAGGCGGGCTCGATCCGGCCGCGTGGCGCGCCGGCGTCGACGGGACCGGGCCGATCCCGCC
>JBGSNB010000276.1:0-2836 GCA_041739835.1 Parvularculaceae bacterium
GCCGGCGCGTCGCTGCTGCTTGCGAAAGCGGACGGCGAACGGCAGCGCGCGGCGGTCGGCGACCCGTCAGGCGGGCGCGTCTTTCTCTTTCTCGAGACCGACGATTTCGACCGCGACCACGCGGCGATGATCGCGAAGGGCGTGCGCTTTCTGGAGGCGCCGCGCGACGAGTCTTATGGAAAAGTCGCGGTGTTCGAAGATCTTAACGGCGTCAAATGGGACCTGATCGAGCCCCGCTGAGGGCTGCGACAATTCGTTCGCGGCGCGTCCCCTGAAATCTGATCCTGGTCAAATTCCCCGGCGCGACGGCGCGTAATCAGGCTGCGGAGCAACAGCCAACAGGGGATTATCCGATGCGTTCACTCGTCCTTTCCGCCGCCGTCGCCGGCGCGCTGATTTCGCCCGCCGCCGCAGAACAGGGCGACTGGCTTGTCCGGCTGCGCGGCATTTATGTCGCGCCGCAGGATGATTCGGGGCCGGTGCTTCCCGCGGTTCCGACTGGATCGGTGACGGTCGATGACGCGATCGTACCGGAACTCGATTTCACCTATTTCTTCACCAACAATATCGCCGCCGAGCTTATCCTCGCGACCAGCCCGCATGACATCGGCGGCGCCGGCGCGCTATCGGCGCTCGGCGAGATCGCCGACACCATGGCGCTGCCGCCGACGCTGACACTCCAGTACCACTTCGCGCCGGACGCCAGGGTGCGCCCCTATGTCGGCGCCGGCGTCAACTGGACGATTTTTTACAGCGAAGACGCATCGACAAGCCTCAACACCGCGCTCGGCGGCGCGACTGACGTCTCGCTCGACGACAGTTTCGGTTGGGCGGTCCAGGCCGGCGTCGATTTCGACGTCACCGAGCGCGTCTTCCTCAATGTCGACGTCAAATATGTCGATATCGACACGACGGCGACGCTCGACACCGGCGGCGTGATCAACGCTGTCGAGGTCGAGATCGATCCGATCATTTTCGGCGTCGGCCTCGGCATGAGGTTCTGATGCGGGTCCGGCTGCGCCTCTTCAACGCGGCGCGGCCTGAACGCCGCCGGCTTCACCTCCCTGTCAAAGCCGGCGGCGGATATTCCTACGCCGCCTCGCCGATCAATCTTTGCAGATTGGCGAGCGCCGGCTTCACCGAGGCCTGGATGCGCTGAAGCACGGCGACCTTTTCGGGATTTTCCAGAACCGAGCGATCGACATTCCTGCCGAAGGGGCTGAGCCGGTTTGCGGCGATCCAGTCATTCAGCGCCGGATCCCGCGACCATTCATGCTGGCGCTGCAGGTTCCCGGCGAAGGACCGCATCCACTGCGCCGGCGTATCGGCGAGTATATTCGGCTCGCAGAGACGGTTCTTTTGCGCCGCGTCTTCATAATGCGCTTCGACATAGCCGGTAATCGATGCGCTGAGCGTGACCAGCGGCGAGAACAGCGTCTGGATGGTGATCCTGTCGCCATCAAACACCGGCCGCGTTCCCGATCTGAAGTCGACGGCCGACGCCGTGCAATCGACATAAAGCGTTTCCAGCGATGCGGCGATCCGCGCGCCGTTTTCCATTTCCAAGCCGTTGCCGTCGATGCGGCTGACGCGCCCCTCGCGGATGACATTGCAGATGCGGCGCAGCTGATCGACTTCCCCTTGCGAAATCGTCGCATAGTGGAACATCTTTGGCGTCCGCACGGGATCGATCCGCAGCATGACGCCCGCCGCCTCCATCCGCTCGAACAGGTCGTCGACCGTCGATGCGGCGGCGCACGCTTCCATCTGCGCGGCGACGCCGCCGACGGCGGTGTCGAAGAAGCCGGGGCTGTGCTGCGTCGTCGCACGATTGATGAGCCAGGAATCGCGCGGCATGGCCCATTGGATCGTCTCCGGATCGGCGCCGTTGTCGAGCAGCCAGACGCAAGCGTCCATCGCGGTCTTACCGGCGCCGAGGATCGTGAAGCGCCGATAGCCGCCCGCCAGCCTTGGCAGATCGTTCGGCGCGATGCAGGCGAGCGAAGCGTCGACCGCGAATTTGCGCTGGTGCGTCGACGGCGCGCTGGTCTTGAAAAACGTGCCATCGACGATTTTCTTCGCCACGTCGACCTCGTAGGACGCGCCGCCGAGCAACGATCGGAAACGCCCGTCGCCCTGATAGTCGCACATCGGAAAATACCGGACGCGTCCGCTTGGCAGAAATTGCTCGAGCATCAATTGTTCGAAATAGGCGAGCACTTCCTGCCCGGTCGCAAGCTCGTAAAATCCCTTGTTCGACCCGGTGGAATCGATGCGGCCCTTGCCGAGTTCGCGCGACGCGACCCCGTAAGTCGCCGAAGGCTGATGCAGGCGGACGAACGGATAGGCGTCGTTCCAGTGGCCGCCCGGCATGTGATGGCGGTCGACAATGACAAAAGTCGACTGGCTCTCGGCAAGCAGGGTATCGACGAAGGCGAGGCTGACCGCGCCGGCGCCGATGACGAGATAGTCCGTTTTCAGTCTCCACAAGAGCTGCTCCCCGCTTCGGCCCGCCGTCAGCCGAGGAGCTTTCGCACCGATGCGACGTCATAGGCTTTGACGTCTTACGACATAACGCCGATCTCGCCAAGCGTTTTTATCCACGCGGCCATGTGCGGCTGCGTGAAATGCGCGGCGAGGGCGGTGCCGTCGCGCCAATATTCGAGGATGAGATGGTGTCGGGATGGAGGACGTCGACGCCGTAGGAATAATAAAGGCAGCCGTCTTCCATTCTAGTTGCGGCGATGACGCGCTCCATCGCGCCTCGCTCCTTAGATGGCTGCGATTGACGGCGGCTATTGCGGCGCCGGCGCCGCCGCGCCGCCAAGCGCCGCAT
>JBGSNB010000303.1:0-1507 GCA_041739835.1 Parvularculaceae bacterium
GCCGGAATTGCCCGCGGCGCATCCCGCCGCGGCGAGCGCTGCAAGCGCCATCGCCAGCGCCGTGCGTGAGGCCGTCAAAGTCGCCATTCCATAACTCCTTGTTGGCGGCGGTCAGTTCGCCGAGAAATTGAAGCAGACATCGCCGCTCGGACCGGCGTCGCCGATATTGAGAAAATCAAACGCGGCGATGACATGTTCGCCGGTTGCGACGCTGACGCTCGCCGTTTCGGTGTCGGCGGCGGGGCTCTCTCCGGCGAAGACGCGCTGGCCGCGCAGGAAACCGATGAAATCGGGATCGCGCGCCGTTGGGCCTGAGGTTCTCGCCATCGAGAACTGCACCGTCGCGGGCGCGATCTGATTGAAACGGAGGAACGTCGTGTTGCCGAGCTTGTTCGCCGTCCCGGCGTCATCGACCGAACAGATATTGACGGCCGGCGCGCCTGCGATAAGCGTTCGGTAGACCGGCAGCGCCGACGGGATGCCGCCGTCATTTGTCTCGCCCGTTCCGAACGGCGTGCGGCCGGCGATCGACTGTGCGTTCATCAACGCGTCGAGCGCGCCGCCGTCGATTCCGGGCGCCGCGCGGAGCGCATCGGTGAATGAATAGATCGTCGTCGCCGCGGCGCCGTTGACGAAGGCTGGGCTCGTCAGCGTCGCGTACACCGGACCGAAGCCGGCGGCGATTGCATCGGGGCCGTCAGCGTTCGCATCAATCACATCGTGGATGATCGATTGCGATGAGGCCTCGCTGAACCAGCCGATAGCGCCGCTGTTGTTCAATTCCACATTGAAGCTGAAGCCCGTCGCCTGTTGCGCGCCGGAACTGTCGCGATAGACGGTATCGTTGCGCGAAAAGGCCGAATAGGCGTTGCCGAAGCCCTCGCTGAACGCGACGCGCATGTCGAGCCGGCTTGAAAGGCTGTGCGAACCGCCGATCGAATCGTCCCGAGACACCGCATTTTGAAGGTAATGGCCGAAT
The DNA here is from genome assembly GCA_041739835.1 of Parvularculaceae bacterium. GTDB lineage: Bacteria > Pseudomonadota > Alphaproteobacteria > Caulobacterales > Parvularculaceae > Amphiplicatus. Next base: position 980 of record JBGSNB010000303.1, read on the forward strand.
TCATGGGCGATGACATGGCTGTCATACTCGTCGGTGTCGTTATTCGCGTCGCCAAGCACCAGCATCGTCCGTATACCGCCGATGATCGTGAAGGACGTCGTGCCGATCTCGCCAAGCGCTACATTGCCGTCGGCGGACCGGTTCTGCGTGCTCCAGAAGACCTGCAGCTCGGGCAGGGAGACGCTCGGCGAGATCGCCGCGATCTGCGTGACTGCGTCATAGAGGGTGTCGAGGATCGCGAAGGGCGCGGCGGCGCGCGTCGAAGTATAGCCGGCGCCGCCCCATCCGGACGGCGCGGTGAGCGTGCGCGTCGAGTCCGCTGCGCCGGAAGAAGCGAGGCTGCCCGCCAGCACATAGAGGGCGTTGCCGTTGACATTGTCGCGCACGGAAATGTTCCATGCGGCGCCGCTCGACTGCTGCAGGCGCGCCAGCGCCTCGATGCGCACCGACGTGTTCGACGGGACCGTGATCGAATAGGCGCCCGAAGCGGAAGCGACCGTCGAACCGATGACGCCGCCGCCGCTGTCG
>JBGSNB010000310.1:0-7115 GCA_041739835.1 Parvularculaceae bacterium
TGCGTAACGCAGCGAACGTCGGTCATGCTGCCGCCGAGTGATTTCAGTCCATACCATCTGGTCCTCCGTTGTCTTCGCAAACCACGGTGAATCATAAGTCGCTGAAATCACTCAACTCCTTTTTCGTTTGGGCTCTTAGGCGAAAAGACGGCGGAAGAGCGGCAATCTCCCTACCATTCGGTAATTCATTAGACGTTTAACCGGCGTTAACGTGCCGGCGCCTTTGCGTTCATTTCGGGCGATTTTTCCTGCATTTGCGCATTGCCGACGCTTCGTTGCGCGCGTCTGGCGCGGCTATCCTCCGCATCAGGATCGATGTCGGTCCGATGATGACAGCCTCCCGCGCGGAGCTGAACGCAAAAAAAAGGTTTCTCATGTCGAAAAAATCCATCGCCCTTCTTGCTACCGCAATCGCTCTCGTCGGCGGCACGGCGAACGCCCAGACCGTCGTCACGCAGGTCGGCGGCCGCTTGGCGCTGACGACGCCGAACAGCGACCAGACAGTCAAGGTGGAGGTTGGGCCGCTCGCCGGCGTCGTCCGCGCTTATGGGTTCCCCGGTATCGCGGACGGGACCGAATATTCAAGCGTCACCGGCGTCGCCGTCACCACGGGCGCAGGCCTCGACAAGGTCGAGGTCAAGCTCGAAACGCCCGGCTCGTTCGATCTGCGCGTCGACACCGGTTCCGGCGAGTCTGAAACGAAAGTGGCCTGGAAAATCTTGTCTGGGGCGGCCGCCGCTGCGGCCACCATCGACATCGTTTCGGCGACCAGCGGCCGGCAATTGGCGGCGGTTGAGGTCGACTCGGACGCCCGCAATGCGACCGTCACCATGCGCGCGCGCAACGCCAATGATTTCACCGGCAAGGTGGCGTCGTCGAATACCTCCGATTTCCTGCGGGCGGTTGTCGATACGACCTCGCCCAAATTCGCGTTCGATCTCGCTTCGGCGGCGAGCGTCCTCGAATTCGACGCAGTCGGAGGCAATGCCGCGCTCGCCAACGACCTCAAATACAACATCTCGCAGTCACGACCGGCGTCGCTTCAGCTCAATTGGGCGCTTCGCGGCGGCAATCTCGGCGACGTTGTCGAAGCGAAGACATCCGCTTCGGGCAGCACGATCGTGCAGCAGGGCCTCGCGCAGTTTTTCGGCGGCGACGACAATGTGAAGTTTGAGACCGAAGGCTTCAGCACCGTCACCGGTCTCACGATCGACGGCGGCGCCGGCAATGACCAGCTCGCGCAGATCATCAAGGGCCGCTTCCAGAATTCGCAGACGTTGCAGACGAAACTGTTCGGCCGCGCGGGCGACGATGAGCTGGTGCTAACGACCGACACCGGGATCTATGGCACCGGCCTGCCGAACGATCTTTTCCCGATCATCGATTGCGGTCTCGGCAATGACCGTTTCAACGCGTTCGGGATCATCCGTTCCTGCGAGGCGAGACTCTGAGCGCTTTCGCATGACAAGGACTGCGTTCCGCTCCGGCGGCGCGCGAGAGGGGCGACAAGGGGGCGACTTCGTGCCTGCCAGTCTCTCAGCAAAAAGGAGTAAGTTCATGAGACCGATGCTCTTCGTTTCCGCGGTTTTCGCCACGGCGGCCATTTCCGGCGCCGCTCACGCCGAGGAAACCCTCTGCACGACGACGGTCGGGCCGATCGCGCTCGACAACATCTTTGTGCCGGACGGCAAGTCCTGCACCCTCAACGGCACGCGCCTCAACGGCAATATCGTCGTTGGCGCCGGCGCGACGCTGTCGGCGAACGGCGTTCGCGTCAACGGCAATATCCAGGCGTCCGGCGCGCGCGCGGTCTATATCAATCAGGGCAGCTTCGCCGGCGGCAGCATCCAGCTGAAACAGGGCCAGATTGTGCGCATTGTCGGCGCGACGGCGAATGGCGATGTCCAGCTGGAATCGAACTCGCGGCGTGTCAGCGTCAGCGACAGCGATATCGGCGCCAATCTGCAAGTGTTCCAGAACACCGGCGGCGTCGTGCTGCGCAACAACGACATCGCGCAGAACATGCAATGCAAGGAAAACAGCCCGCCGCCGGTCGGCGGCGGCAATGTCGCCGGCGACAAGGAAGATCAGTGCGCTAATCTCTGATCCGGGACGCATCGACGGAAGGGACGGCGCAAGCGCCGTCCCTTTTTTGTCGCAGCACTCAGAGGATGCGGTCCAGCGCGGCGATCAGCGCCGCGACTTCCTCCGCCGACGTATAATGCACAAAGCTGACGCGCAGGACGCCATGCGCGGGATCGACCCCCTGCGCCTCAAGACAGCGCACGCCGTAGAAATCGCCGCCGCCCGCCATTATGCCAAGCGGCGCAAGACGCGCCGCCGCCGCCTCTCCCGTCTCGCGCAAGGCGATCGCGACCGTCGGCGCGCGCGCTTCCGCTTTGCAGGGCCCTAGCAGGCGAACCGAATTCTTCGCCGACAGGAAATCGAGCAGCGGCTGCAGAAGTTCGATTTCATGACGGCGCATCAAATCATGCACGAAGGCCGCGCGCGCACCCGGCGAGGCGGGCGCGGCGGCATGATGCGCGTAAAGCGCGTCGACATAATCGGCGATGCCGGCCGACGCCGCCACTTGCGCGTGATCGGGCCCGGCCGGCGTGAACCGTTTGGTGAGAACGCCGGCGTTGAAATAATGCCCCTGATTGGGGAGCCGTTCGCCTAGGGCGCGGCGGATGACCATCACGCCCTGATGCGGGCCGTAGGTCTTGTAGGACGAGAAGAGATAAATATCGGCCCCGAGCGCGCCGACATCCGGAAAACCGTGCGGCGCATAGGAGACGCCGTCGACGCAGACGTAGGCGCCGGCGGCGTGCGCGAGCGCGACGATCTCCGCGACCGGATTTATTTCGGCGACGATGTTCGAGCAATGCGGAAAACAGACGAGCCGCACCTTGCCGTCGAGCAGGCGCCCAAGGCCCTCTATCGGCAAATGCCCGCTGTCGGCGTCGATCTTCCATTCGCGAATTTCGATGCCGCGGTCGACGAGCCGACGCCACGGTCCGGAATTCGCCTCATGATCCTGGTTGGTGACGATGATCGCGTCGCCGGCTTGCAGCATCTGTCCGAAGGCTTGCGCGAGGACATACGCATTCTGCGTCGTCGACGGGCCGAAGCTCACCTCGTCCGCACCGACGCCCAGCATCGCCGCCATACGCGATCGCGCCTCGTCCATCTCCTCGCCGGCAAGGCGCGAGGCGTCATAGGGCGCGTAGGGCTGCACTTTGCGTTCCCGGTAATAGCGCGTCAGGCGGTCGATCACCTGCCCGCACGCGTAGGAGCCGCCGGCATTCTCGAAAAACGCCTTGCCCGCCAGCGAAGGCTCGCGAAAGGCGGGAAACTGCATACGGACGAATTTCGAATCGAGGCGCATGAGGCGTGTCCCTGATCTGGTCAATGCGGCGCGCGGCGACGGCCGAACGACGATCCGTAGGCTCCCAATCTAAATTGCAGTTAAACACTCGATGAACGACGCATTATAGGCTGATTAATTCGCCGCTTCTTGCGCTTTTTCAAGCGGCGTTTCGTGGGAAAGATTAGCGATTGTGAGACGCAGTCACTACCCTGTCGTTTGTGCGTCGTGCATGAACGCGCGCCGACGCAGGCTTTCCCTGTGAAGCCGCCATGTCCCCCATGCGCGCTTGGATGTTTCAGAGGGCTTGCGCCGGGTTTTCGACGTGGCAACCAGAAGGCTTGGTTGTTCGATGATCGTTGCCTTGTCAATTGGATGCGTCGGCTGACTTATGTCCAAGACACCGATCGACCTGCGGCTCGAGAAATTGATGATGCGCCTTGAAGCGGACCTGCCGCGTCAAGCCGTCGCGGCGACGAAGGCGGAACGCGCGGCGCGCCGCGACGCCTATAAATTCGGCACGGTGCTGACGGATGCCCGCGTCGAGCACCCGTGCATCGTCCTCAATATCAACGGCGCCGGCGCGAAAGTGGCGCTAACAGGCGCGGACGCCCTGCCGCCAAGAGTGAAATTGAGCGTGCCGAGCGCAGGGCTGCATCGCGACGCCGAAGTCGTTTGGCAGGATGGCGCCGAAGCCGGGTTGAAATTCAGCAAGCCGCGCTGAAGAAGTCGGTCAGACCGCGCGCAATCTCGGCCCTTGGGTTTCCGCAAGCCTGCCGCTGGCGCAGCCGACGACGTGGCTGATGGTTTCGCCGTCTTCTGCGAGCGGCGCCGTCATGCAGCGAAAGAGGACGCGCCGGCCATCGCAAAGCGTCAATTCGCTGTCATGATGGTGCGGTCCCTCGGCGGCGACGGCGGCGTCGATACTCGCGGCCGCCATGTCGAGCATGGAAAGCGTCCAATCGGTAGCGCCCTGAAGGTAGATCGCCGACAATTTGGCGAGCTCCGATCCGAGATATATGAAATAGGGAAAGCCGACCGATTGTTTCAGATCAACGACGAAGACCCAGTTCCAGTCGGGCCCGAGATCGACCTTGCGCATGTCGGCCCAGCTTGGAAACGACCCGCGCGTCGATTGCGCCCAGACCGCGAGAAGCCGATGCGCCAGCCGGCGGTCGGAAGGGGGCGCGATGATCGCCTGGTCGAAGAGCCCCGCTGTCTCCTGGATCATCGCGCCCGCTCCATCCCCGCCCTCGATGGCGAGCCCGCCCGCAGCCGGGCCATCCGCCTCTTTGCGCAACAAATTTCCGGCTCATTTGAAATTACCGTTCGTTCATTGAGACGGCCTTGAGACAGCCGATCAAATTGAATCGAGAGGGGTGCGGATTTTCAGGATTGAGTTCGATGAGCGGCGATAAACATCTCGACGCAGGCGGCGATATGGCGGTCAATCTCGGCCTTGCTGCGGGTCGGCACTCCAAGCATGGCGCGCATGTGATCTTCGCCCTTGATCATGCCGAGAAACCGCCAGGCGGCGGCGGTCGGATCGTCGATCTTCAGCCCGCTGCGCGGCGCCTCCGCCGCGAAGAATAGCGACAGTTTTTCGACGGTTGGCAGGATGGCGCTCTCGAAGAACAGGGTCGGAAGCTGCGGCCCGCGCTGACCTTCGCCCATGATGAGACGCAGCATGGCGAGCGCTTCGGGATCCGTGACGAGGTCGAGAAAACGCCGACTGAAGCCGATCAGAGATTGCCGCAGATCGCGCCCGGGCCGCCATTCGGTCGTCTCGGCGTCGAGGTATGAGCCGCACTTGTTGGCGATCGCCTCCCGCAGCAGCGCCTCCTTGTCTGAAAATCGCGCATAGACGGTCGCTTTTGAGACGTCGGCGGCTTCGGCGATCGCATCCATGCTGGCGCCGTCGAACCCGCGCTCCATGAACAGGCGCTGCGCGGCGGCGATGATTGCGGCGTCTTTCTGCACGTCCTTAGGGCGGCCCGGACCCCGGGTCTCCGCCTCTCGGTTTTGTGTCTTTGAGGTAATTGACATACTGAACCGTCTGGTATTTATATCAGAGATACTGAACCAACAAGTCTTCTAATTCGTAAAGTAGGCGCTTCGGGCTGCCGGGACAAGGTTTCCGTCGATGTCGGTCGGTCCGAATTGCGCCGCAAGGAACGTCATAGGCCTTTGAAAGGGTCGCCCGCGTGCTTTCGATTGCGCTGAAGATGCTGACTGGCGATGGCGCGAAATATTACGCGCTGATCTTCGGAATCGCCTTCGCGACGCTCCTGATGAGCCAGCAGGTCTCAATCTTCATCGGGCTGATGACGCGGACAGCGAACCAGGTCCTCGACATTCGCGAGGCCGATATCTGGGTCATGGACCCGCGCGTCCGTTATGTTGACGAAATCGAGCCCTTGCCCGACGAAGATCTTGGCCGGGTGCGCAGCGTCGACGGCGTCAGCTGGGCGGTCCCGCTTTACAAGGGTCTCGCGATCCTCCGGACGCCGGCCGGCGAGCTCAACCAGATCAGCCTCATCGGCGTCGATGACGCGACGCTTGTCGGCGCGCCGCGCAAATGGCTGGCCGGCGACCTTGCTTCCCTGACCGAGCCCGATGCGATCGTCTTCGACCCGCAGGGCGCGGCGTTCATCTGGCCCGGCGAAGATCCGACGAGCGCGGTCGGTCGCGAGGCCGAGATCAACGATTTTCGCGTCTCGGTCCGCGGCGTCGCTGACGCGTCGGCGCCGTTCATCACCTTCCCGATCGCCTATACGCGCTATTCGCTGGCGACGCGCATCACGCCGCCGACCCGCAACAAGATGAGTTTCGTTCTGGTGCGCGCCGCTGACGGCGTCGATCCGAAGACCCTCGCCCGCCGCATCGAAGCCGAGACCGGGCGCCAGGCGCTGACCCGCGTCGAATTCGCGTGGCGCAGCGTCAATTATTACCTGACCCGCACCGGCATCCCGGTGAATTTCGGCATTACGATCGCGCTTGCCGTCATTGTCGGCGCGGCGATCACGGCGCAGACGCTCTATCTCTTCGTCATCGAAAATTTGAAACAGTTCGGCGCCCTCAAAGCGATCGGCGCGACGAATGCGCAGATCGCCGGCATGGTGCTGCTGCAGTCGGCCGTCGTCGGCGCGATCGGCTTCGGCCTCGGCATCGGCGTTTGCGCAGCGTTCTTCAAGGCCACCGCGGACGTGCCGGCGCTGGAAGGCTTCGCGCTGCGGCTCGACGTCATCGCCGGCGTCGGCGCTATCGTGTCGATCATCCTCATGATCGCGTCGCTCGGCAGCCTCTTCAAGGTGTTCCGCGTCGATCCGGCGATCGTATTCAGGGGTTGAAACAGATGACACATGCGCTCGCGGCGAGAAATATCGAGATGGAGTTCGGGTCGAACGGCACGCGCACGCGGGTGCTGCACGGCGTCGATCTCGAAATCGACTTCGGCAAGCTGACGATGCTGATCGGGCCCTCCGGCTGCGGCAAGACGACCTTGCTGTCGATCGTGTCGGGAACGCTACGGCCGACCGCCGGCGAAGTCGATGTCATGAAGGCGCGCATCACCGCGATGCGCGACGGCGAGAAGGTCAAGTTCCGCCGCAGCCGCATCGGCTTTATTTTCCAGCAATACAATCTCCTGCCAGCGCTGACGGCGGCTGAAAACGCCGCAACGCCGCTGGTCGCGGCGGGCGCCCCGCTGAAGGACGCCGTGAAACGCGCGCGGGCGACGCTTGAGGGT
>JBGSNB010000313.1:0-6909 GCA_041739835.1 Parvularculaceae bacterium
CCCGGCATGCGCAAGCCCGCGCTTCTCGCCGGCGGAGAGCGGCTTGTCTTCGCCGACGGCGCGGCGCGCGGCGTCGGTTTCCGGAGTGAAAGACCCAAGCCGCGGCTCGATCACCCGATCGGTCACGAACCATATGACCGGCAGAAACACGACCAGCATTGCCGAGATGAAATACCAATTGCCGGCGATATTGGCGTTCCATCCGGGAACGATCAGTTCCGCCGCCGCTTCCGTGATGCCGAACAAGAGCGCATCGAGTTGGCCTGGCAGGAGGTTTGCCGAAAATCCGCCAGAGACGCCCGCGAAAGATGCAGTGATGCCGGCGATCGGATGACGCCCGGCGGCGGCGTAAAGGACCGCCGCCAGCGGAATGAGCACGACATAGGCGGCGTCGGCGGCCAGGTTTCCCATCATCGCAACGAAGGCGACCATCGGCGTCAGCAGGAATTTCGGCGCGCCCCTTACAGCGCTGCGCATCGCGGCGGCGAAGAGCCCGGTCCGCTCCGCGATTCCGGCGCCCAGCATCACGACCAGCACATAACCGAGCGGATGGAAATGCGTGAACGTCGTCGGCATCTCGACCCATAGCCGGCTGATATTGTCGGGCGCGAGAAGGCTCGTCGCGCCAATCACCGCGGCGGCGCCGTCATCGGTTTTCTGCGTCGGATGCAGCGCGCTGACGCCGACGAGATCGGCGAGGATGCTGACGATCACCAAGGCGCCGATCAGATAGAGAAAGATGAAGGCCGGGTCCGGCAGCCGATTGCCCGTTCGTTCGATCCAGCCGAGCACGCCGCCCGTCGATCCCGCCTTCGCGCTCGCTTTTGCGTTCATCTGCTGTTCTCCTTCTCGATTCCGCCCCTGCCCAACAAGGACCATTGAACAGCCCGGAATTCAAGCGCGGCCGACGCTGCTGCGGGTTATTGCGTCCGCCGGACGGCCCACCTAGCCTTGCCGCAAGCGGCATTTGGAGATGACGGCGTGACCACCTTTTCAGACATCAAGAAGCGCCTGCGCGTGCCCGTCATCGGCGCGCCGCTCTTTATCGTCTCGAACCCGAAACTCGTGATTTCGCAGTGCAAGGCCGGCATCATCGGCTCATTCCCCGCGCTGAATGCGCGGCCCCAGGAAAAGCTCGACGAATGGATCGTCGAGATCAAGGAATCGCTCGCGGCGCATGATTCGAAGAACGCCGACCGTCCGTCCGCGCCCTATGCCGTCAATCAGATCGTCCACCGGTCGAACGACCGGCTGATGAAAGACATGGAATCCTGCGTGCGGCATCAGGTGCCGATCGTCATCTGCTCGCTCGGCGCGCGCGAGGATGTCTATCAGGCGATCCATTCCTATGGCGGGCTCGTCCTTCATGACGTGATCAACAATTTCTTCGCGAAGAAAGCGATCGAGAAGGGCGCGGACGGCCTCATCCTCGTCGCCGCCGGCGCCGGCGGTCATGCCGGCGTCATCTCGCCGTTTGCGCTGGTGCAGGAGATTCGGGAATGGTTCGACGGTCCGATCGCGCTGTCAGGCTCGATCGCGACCGGCGGCGCCGTGCTGGCCGCCGAGGCAATGGGCGCCGATTTCGGCTATATCGGATCGCCTTTCGTCGCCACGGACGAAGCCAATGCGAGCGACGCCTACAAGGATGCGATCGTGCAATATGGCGCCGATGATATCGTCTATACGAATCTCTTCACCGGCGTGCATGGCAATTACCTGAAGCCCTCGATCGCCGCGGCAGGGCTCGATCCCGACAATCTTCCCGTCAGCGATCCGTCGAAAATGGATTTCGGTTCCGGCGGCAACACCGACAAAAAGGCGTGGAAAGACATCTGGGGCTGCGGACAGGGGATCGGCGCGATCAAGGCGCGTGGGCCGGCCGGCGCCTATGTGGACCTGCTGGCCCGAGAATATGCGGCGGCTAAAGAGAAACTCTGCGCCTGAAGTCAATCCGTTCCGCGATCCGGCTTCACGCCGCAAGGCAACTCGGTCTAGTCTGGGCGGAAAATCTTTCCAGGACCGATTTCATGCGCAAACGTCAATGCAAGATCGTCGCGACCGTCGGTCCGGCGAGTTCCTCGCCGTCGATGCTGCATCTCCTGCACAAAGCGGGCGTCGATGTCTTCCGCCTGAATTTCAGCCATGGCGAGCACGAAAAGATGACGCGCGTCATCGAAGCGATCCGAGAGGTCAGCCGCGATGTCGGAACGCCGATCGCCGTCTTCGCCGACCTCCAGGGTCCGAAAATCCGCACCGGCGTCCTCAAGGGCGACGGCCTCGATCTGAAATACGGCACCAAATACCGCCTCTTCCTCGCGAAGGAAGCGGCGGAGGACGACATCATCCCGATTCCCCATCAGGAGATCCTCAGCGTCCTGCAGCCGGGCGACATCCTGAAACTTGATGACGGCAAATTGCAGATCACGATCGACGCGCTGAAGGGCGACCATGTGGTCGGCCGCGCCGATACGCCGGGCCGTCTCACCAATCGCAAGGGCATCAACCTGCCGGGACGCGCGCTGCCGATTTCGGCGCTGACGGAAAAGGATCGCGCGGACCTCGCCCACGCCTTGAAGATCGGCGTCGACTATGTGGCGCTCTCCTTCGTTCAGCGTCCGGAGGATATCGCCGAGGCGCGCGCGCTGATCGGCGACAAGGCCGGCATCATCGCCAAGATCGAAAAGCCGTCGGCCGTCGATCATCTGGACGAGATCATCGCCTTGTCCGACGCGCTGATGGTGGCGCGCGGCGATCTCGGCGTCGAATTGCCGCCGGAGGACGTGCCGAACATCCAGCGCCGCATCGTCCGCGCCTGCCGCAGGGCCGGCAAGCCGGTGATCGTCGCGACGCATATGCTGGAATCGATGGTCGAATCGATCGCGCCGACGCGCGCCGAAGCCTCCGATGTCTCGACCGCCGTTTTTCAGGGCGCCGACGCTGTGATGCTGTCGGCGGAGACCGCCGTCGGTCGCCACCCGCCGACAGCTGTCGCGATCATGGACCGGATCATCGCGGCGACCGAGAAGGACCCCGAATGCGGCGCCTTCACCTCGCTCGATGATCCGTTGACAGACCATACGACCGCGGACGCGATCACCCTCTCCGCGCGGCGCATCGCCGAGGTGCTCGATTGCCGATTGGCGGTCGCCTATACGAAGACCGGCTCGACGGCCAAGCGACTTTCGCGCGATCGCCCGCATTGCTCGATCCTCGCCGCGACGCCGGACGCCGCCGTGGCGCGCCGCCTTGCGCTGCATTGGGGGATTGCGCCGGTGATCACGGACGACATTTCGCATTTCCATGAAATGCTCGACAAGGCGGATGCGCTGGCGGTTCGCAACGGCGCGCAGGACGGCGACCGCATCATCATCATCGCCGGCTATCCGTTCGGGCGGCGCGGCAAGACAAACACTTTGAAGATCAGCCGCATCGGTGCACGCGGGGAATGAATGGCGCCTCGACCAGTCGATATCGGGATCACACATACCGGCGACTTCGTCAGGCGGTGGACGCCGCCCGGCGCGTCGATCCTTGAGATCGGCGGCGGAAGCGGGGACCTTGCAGCTGCGCTATCGCGCGGCGGCTATGCTGTTACGATGATCGACGCCGCGCCTGAAGCGGTCGCCGCCGCGAAAGCGCGTGGCGTCGTTGCGCATCAAGCGGTCTGGCCGCGGTTTCAGTCGCCTTCGGTCGACGCGATCCTGTTTACGCGATCATTGCACCACATTGGCGACCTTTCCGCTGCGACCGAAGCGGCGCGCGCGCGATTGCGTCCTGGCGGCGTCATTCTGGTCGAGGACTTCGACTTCCCAGCCGCCGATGAGGCGACAATAAGCTGGTTCGTCGCGCAGACGCGCCGCGCCGCCAGCGCAAGGGATCTCGCCGCCGACTCATTCGCCGCAACGGTACTCGCTGCGCGCGATCCGGTCGCGGCATGGATGCGTAATCATCATCATGATCTCCATGCGATCGGCGCCATCGACGCGGCGCTTGGCGCCGTTGCGCTCATCGTCGTGCGTGAGGCGACGCCCTATCTCTATAGGTACCTCATTTCCGCTGACGCGGACGCAACAACTGTCGAAGCGGCGTTCCAAGAGGAATTTTCCTTGGTCGAACAGGGATTGATTGTCGGCGTCGGGCGGAGAATCATCGCCAGGGCGCATCCATAAGAGGCAAGCCATGGCGATCTCGACACGATTGGTCGAATACGCGTTCACAGCGAAGTCATTCGAGGGTTTGCTCGCGGTCGATGGCGCGAAGTCCGGCAAGCGCCCGGCCGTGCTCATTTCGCATGCGTGGGCAGGTCGCGGGCCGGTCGAGGAATTCTATGCGAAACGGTTGGCGGAACTCGGCTATGCGGGTTTTGCGCTCGATCTTTATGGCAAGGGCGTCTTCGGCAGGACGACGCAGGAATGCCAGGCGCTGATGACGCCGCTGTCGAGCGATCGCCCGCTCTTGCAGGCGCGCCTCCTGCATGTCGTCGATGTGGTGAGAGGCCTGCCCGAGGTCGACGCCGCCAGAATCGCCGTGATGGGATTTTGCTTCGGCGGCTTTTGCGCGCTCGACGTCGCGCGCACCGGCGCAGACATTAAGGGCGCTGCGTCGTTTCACGGGCTCTTCGCCCCGCCCGGCAACGCCAAAGGAAAAAAGATCAAGGCGAAAGTCATCGCCTTTCACGGCTGGGACGATCCGATGGTGAAGCCCGACGACGTAAAAGCCTTCGGCGCGGAAATGACCGAGGCCGGCGCCGACTGGCAGCTCCACGCCTATGGCGGCGTCATGCACGCCTTCACCAATCCGGAGGCGAACGATCCGGCGTTCGGCACGGTCTATGACAAGCGCGCCGCGGATCGCGCATGGGCGTCGTTCGTTCACTTCCTCGGCGAGTGTTTCGCCTGAGCGCCGGCGAGCATGACGAGAATGAGCGCGATCAGACCCGGCGCCGCCTGCGTGAAATAGATCGTCGGCTTTGCGGTCGCGCCGCCGAAGGCGCCGGCGACGATCACGCAAGAGAGAAAAAAGATCTGCACGTCGCGCTTGGCGGCGACGAGCCCCCAAAGCAATCCGGCGGCGAGAAAGCCGTTATAAAGGCCCTGATTGGCCGCCAGCACCGCCGTGCCGGCGGATTGTTCTTCGGTCATGCCGAACACGCGCCGGCCGACCGGGTGATCCCAGAAAAACATTTCAAGCGCGAGAAAGCCCGCATGCAGGGCGGCGACAATGACGACCGCGAGCGCCGCCAGAACTCTCATGCGCGCGCCCTCACCTATTCTATTTCCGAAACCGGGCCGCTGACGCCGAGCTTCTTTTGCGCCGGGCCGAAGTCCGGATTGATCTCAAGCGCCGTCTGATAGGCGCTGCGCGCTTTCACCTCATCGCGCCTCGCCTCATGCGCAAGGCCGATATTGTACCAGGCGACATGCGATTTCTGGAGCTCGTGCGTCAAGGACGCCTCATAGTCCGCGATCGCCTCGTCATAGCGGCGCATCAGGTAATAGGTGTTCCCGCGATTGAGGAACGCCTCGGCGAGTTCGCCATTCGAGTCGAGCGCCTTGTTGAAATCGGCCAGCGCTTCGTCAAGGCGGCCGGCGCGATTGAGGACGATGCCGCGATTGACCTGCGTCGCTGTGCGGTCGCGGATCGTCAATCCCGGCGTCTTCAGCGCCTTGTCGCAGATGTCGGCGCTCTTCTCGAAATTGTCGAGCGCCGCTTCATAGCAAAGGCGCGCATCGGTCGCGCCGAAGGTCGAAACAGACATCTGGGCGCTCGCCGAGACCGGCGCGAGCAGCGCGAGCAGCAACATCCTGCAGCTGATTGTCATGGCAGCCTCCTGTCGTCAGCTGGACCGCGCGAATTCTAGGGCGCCCGCGCCGACCGCGCCAGACGCAAGTTGAGCCGCCTCATCCGTCCGGCTAGGGTGCCGGCGCGCCAATCAGGGAAACGCTCATGCTGAAATCGCTCGCCGCCATCGTCACCGGATCGACCAGCGGCATCGGGCTTGGCGTCGCGGAGGCCTTCGCCGCCGCGGGCGCCGATATCATGCTGAACGGCTTCGGCGACAAAGCGGAAATCGAAAAGACGCGGCGCGGCATTGAAGAGCGATTTGGCGTCAAGGTTCATTACAACGGCGCCGACATGACAAAGCCGGCCGAAATTCGCGATCTTGCCGCCAGGGCCGCCGCCGCTTTCGGCAAGATCGACATTCTCGTCAACAATGCCGGCATCCAGCATGTCTCGCCGGTCGAGGATTTCCCCGAGGAGAAATGGGACGCGATCATCGCGATCAACATGTCGTCAGCCTTTCACGCAACCAAGGCGGTCTTTCGCGGCATGAAGGAGCGGCGCTTTGGGCGCATCATCAATATCGCCTCCGCGCATGCGCTGGTCGCTTCGCCCTTCAAGTCCGCCTATGTCGCGGCGAAACACGGCGTCCTCGGCTTCACCAAGACCATCGCGCTTGAGGGCGCCGAACATGGCGTCACCTGCAATGCGATCTGTCCCGGCTATGTGAAGACGCCGCTCGTCGAAAAGCAGATCCCCGACACCGCCAAAGCCCGCGGCATGACCGAGGCGGAGGTCATCCAGAAGGTCATCCTCGAAGCGCAACCGACGAAACAGTTCGTGACGGTCGAAGATGTCGGGGCGCTCGCCGTCTTTCTTGCCGGCAGACACGCCGGCTCGATCACCGGCGCCGCCTACCAGATCGACGGCGGCTGGGTCGCGAAATAGTTGGCGAACATCAAACGCAAGAAAATCAACCTCGCCCTGCAGGGCGGCGGCTCGCATGGCGCAATAACCTGGGGCGTTCTCGACCGCCTGCTTGAGGATGAGCGCCTCGAGATCGAAGCGATCTCGGGCGCCAGCGCCGGCGCCGTCAACGCGGCGGCGCTCGCCTTCGGCCTGCATCTC
>JBGSNB010000317.1:0-1749 GCA_041739835.1 Parvularculaceae bacterium
CGCCGAGACCGCCGCGGCGACCGTCGCCGCGAGCCGCGATCACCTTGAAGCGATGCGCGCGCAGTTCGCCATCGTCGACATGGCGCCAGACACCAGCTTTCTCAGCAATGAGGAAGCGCGCGTCGTCAATCTGCTGAATGAAGCGGGCGTCCTGATGAGCGAGATATATCTTCGCCAGATCAGCGAGGAAAATCCGGCGCTGCGCGCCGAGATCGCGGCGGGCGATCACCCGGACAAGGAGCTTCTCCTCGATCTCTTCGATCTGCATTTCGGTCCCTGGGACACGCTCGATGACGACAAGCCGTTTTACGGGACCGCTGAAAAACCCGCCGGCGCCGCGTTTTATCCCGCCGACATGACGAAGGAGGCGTTCGACGCGCATCTCGCCGCCAATCCCGGCGACAAGCCTGCCTTCACCAGCGGCTACACAATCATCCGCCGCGACGAAGCGGGAAAGCTCATCGCCGTTCCGTATTCGGCGCATTACCGCGAGCAGCTTCAGCCCGCCGCCGATCTGCTGCGCCAGGCGGCGGCGATCACGACCAATGCGTCGCTGAAAAATTTCCTGACGCTGCGCGCCGACGCGTTCCTGTCCGACGATTACTATGAGAGCGAAATGGCGTGGATGGATCTCGATGGCCCGATCGAGGTCGCGATCGGGCCCTATGAGGTCTATACGGACGGCCTTTTCGGCTACAAGACGGCGTTCGAGGCGTTTGTCACGGTGAAGAACCCGGAGGAGAGCGCCGCCCTCGACAAATACAAGAACTACCTCCGCGACATGGAGGCGAACCTGCCGGTGCCGGAGCAGTACAAGAATTTCCGTCGCGGCTTTGAATCGCCGATCGCCGTCGTCAATCAGGTGCATGGCGGCGGCGACAACGCGCCGGGCGTGCAGACGATCGCCTTCAACCTGCCCAATGACGAGCGGGTGCGCGAAGCGAAGGGCGCGAAGAAGGTGCTTCTCAACAATGTCATGGGCGCCAAGTTCGATCGCATTCTGGCGCCGATGGCGGGCCACGTCCTCGTCGACGATCAGGCGGGGCTGCTGATGCAGAAATATATGGCCGCCGAGACCTTGTTCCACGAACTCGCGCACAGCCTCGGGCCGGGAACGATCACGAAGGACGGCGCGGAGACGACGGTCAGCGCCGAACTGAAGGAGCTTTATTCCGCCACCGAGGAAGGCAAGGCCGACGTCATGGGCGCCTATAACGTGCTTTTCATGATGGAAAAGGGCGAGCTTGCCGTCGCGGAGAAAGAAAATTTCCTCGCGACCTATTTCGCCGGCCTCTTCCGCGCGATGCGCTTTGGCGTCAACGAGGCGCATGGACGGGGCGCCGCCTTCCAATACGCCTTCTTCAAGGAACAGGGCGCCTTCGCCGTCGATGCGGCGACCGGCAAATACCGCCTCGATTTTCCCAAGCTCGAAGCCGCGATTTCGGCGCTGACCGCCGAAATCGTCTTCGTGCAGGGCGACGGCGACTATGCGCGGGCCAAGGCGTTCCTCGACAAATATGCGGTCCTCGATGCGCCGGCGGAAAAAGTCATCGCCTCGCTGACCGATGTGCCGGTCGACATCCAGCCGGTCTACCGCAAGCGCATCTGAGCGGGCGCCTTCGAAACAGGCGCCCTTTCTCGCGCCGTCTCTTCGCGCTTTTTTGAGGCCCCGCGCCGCCTTCCGGGCGAAAAGGGCGCCTTTTCCGGCGTCAGGAAGGGCGCCGAAACCGCCGGGGCGCGCGCCCTCGC
>JBGSNB010000327.1:0-7479 GCA_041739835.1 Parvularculaceae bacterium
CGTCGCCGCGCTGCGTCCAAGACCGACGCAGTCGAGCCCTGCCGCTCTGCAGGCGCGCATGAGCTCCGCGCCAACGAAGCCGTAGCCGCCAAGGATGAGGATGCGCATTCAACGCCCGCTGATCCCCGCGAAGACGGGGAGCCATCTGCCGGCAGTACCGGATTCCCGCTTGCGCGGGAATGAGCGGCGCGGCGCGGACCGTTCGCGGGTGAATTTCAAGAGCCAAACGCCCGGCGAACCGCTAGCGCTCTTACCGCCGGTCGACCGGCAGGCATTCGCCGCTGACCGGATTGCCGACGACCTGACGCGACATCCATGCGTCGACCGCGTCGCGGCACTCGGCCTCGCTGACATAGGTCCCAATGATTTCCGGATCGCCGTTCATGCCCGGCGTCAGATAGCCATGCGCCGTCCAGGTCGTCCCTGCGCCTCCCGTCGCGCAAGCGGCGGCGCCAATAGTTAACGCGGCGGCGGTCAGTCGGAAGGCGAAATTCATGGGACGCCTCGCTTTCACTTCAAGGAGAGATGCGAGCGTAGGATTACGGCGGGACCGGATCAATGCGATGGCGATCGCGCGGCCATTCATTTCGCAGATGCGGAATTTTGTCTGGCGCACGGTCGTCAGGCACAAAAAAACCGACGCTTTCGTCCGCTCCATTCAGATTGGCGCGAAAGCGCCGGGTGCAAAAAACCCGGCGCTTTCGCGCCGGGTTCAATAGGTTTGCGCCCTTGAAGAGCGAAATGGGTGGAAGCGAGCTTCCTGAGATCAAAGCGGTCGTCTTTTATCGACTTCCCGCCCTGATCGCCCCTTCAAGAGAACGCTGCGAAATCAGGTACTGCAGCATTTCGGCGTTCAGGGACGCAACATCACGCCAGAAAGAAAACTTAAGCGGCTTTCTTCTTGCGGCGAGCCTTGCGGCGCTTTTTCTTGGCCGGCGCGGCTTTGGCTTTCGCCTTCCGCTTCGTGGCCTTGCGCTTTGTCGCCTTGCGCTTCGTCGTACGCTTCGCCGCCGTCTTCTTGGCAGCTTTTCTCTTAGCCTTACGTTTGACCGCCATGGTCTTTCCTCCGAGTAGCTAACGGAACACCCAGAGTAATTCATTTTCTTAAAAAAGTATCCAAGCGCGCGCGCATTCCATGTTCGCACGAGCATGTTTTGGCGTTTTTTTTTCGTTTTTCTGATTCGAGTGCTTCAAAAATGCATCACGAATCGAGTCTGCGCGCACATTTTCGAGTCGAAATCCGCAAATTCGCGCGCGCTGATTCGATATTTCGAATCAAGAACGCGCGCACGGCGCCTCGCTAGAACGGAATTTCGTCGTCAAGTTCGAAGGACTGCCCGCCGCTCGCCGGCATGCTGTCGCGCGCACCGCCGCCAACCTCCGAGGCGCCGCCGTCGCGCCGGCCGTCCAGCATGACCAGCGTCGAAGAGAAGTTCCGCAGCACGACTTCGGTCGTGTAGCGGTCCTTGCCTTCCTTATCTTGCCATTTGCGCGTCTCGAGCTGGCCTTCGATGTAAACTTTCGAGCCCTTTTTCAGATATTGCTGCGCGACGCGGACGAGGCCCTCGGAAAAAATGGCGACGTTGTGCCATTCGGTCTTTTCCCGGCGCTCTCCCGTCGATTTGTCTTTCCACGTCTCGGATGTCGCGACCGAAAAGCTGCAGACCTGGCCGCCGTTCTGAAATGACCGCACCTCGGGATCCTTGCCGAGATTGCCGATGAGAATGACCTTGTTGATGCTGCCTGCCATGTGAAAATCTCCCGAAAAGAATGCGCGCGGCGAGTTTCTGGCGGATTCGGCGCGCGCCTGCCCAAATCCTTTTCCCCAAGCGCGAAACCGCCGGAATACCGGCTTCTCGCGTCGTCGCCCGCCGCAAAGTGTTCACATCTTGTTCTTGCCGTCAATCGGCTTTTGCGGTTAAGTCCGCCCGCGTTTCATCCGTTCGATTCCCTTTTTCGTAATTGGCTCCATGTCCCTGAAATCGATCCGCGTCGTCGGCGCCCGCGAACACAATCTGAAGAACGTCACGCTGGAGATTCCGCGCGACCAGCTTGTCGTGATGACAGGCCTCTCCGGTTCCGGGAAGTCTTCGCTCGCCTTCGACACCATCTACGCCGAGGGGCAGCGCCGCTATGTCGAGAGCCTGTCGGCCTATGCGCGCCAGTTCCTGGAGATGATGCAAAAGCCCGATGTCGACCAGATCGAGGGCCTCTCCCCGGCGATCTCGATCGAACAGAAGACGACCTCGCGCAATCCGCGCTCGACCGTCGGCACGGTGACCGAAATCTACGACTACATGCGCCTCCTCTGGGCGCGGATCGGCGTTCCCTATTCGCCGGCGACCGGCCTGCCGATCGCCACGCAGACCGTCAGCGAGATGGTCGACCGGCTGATGGCGGAAGCGGAAGGCGCGCGCTTCTTCCTGCTCGCGCCGATGATCCGCGCCCGCAAGGGCGAGTACCGCAAGGAATTCGCCGAGCTGCAGAAGAAGGGCTTCCAGCGGGTGAAGGTCGACGGAACCTATTACGAGATCGCCGATGTCCCTGCGCTCAACAAGAAGCTGAAGCACGACATCGACGTCGTCGTCGACCGCATCATCGTCAAGAAGGGCATCGAAAGCCGGCTGGCGGAGAGTTTTGAAACCGCCCTCGCCCTCGCCGACGGCATCGCCATTGCCGAAAGCGCCGATTCAAAGGCCGCAGCGCCGCCGCGCACCATCTTCTCCGCTAAATTCGCCTGCCCGGTCTCCGGCTTCACCATCGACGAGATCGAACCGCGCCTCTTTTCCTTCAACGCGCCGGCGGGCGCTTGCCCGAAATGCGACGGGCTTGGCACCGAGATGGTGTTCGACGAGGAGCTGGTCATTCCGGACGGCGCGCTCGCGCTCAACAAGGGCGCGATCGGCCCATGGGCGAAGGGACAGTCTCCCTATTACATGCAGACACTCGAGGCGCTGGGGCGGAAATACAAATTCAGGATCACCGCCAAATGGGCCGAGCTGACGGCGAAACAGCGGGAGGTCATCCTCTATGGTACGGGCGAGGAAGAGATCGCCTTCGTCTATCAGGACGGCGCGCGCAAGTTCGAAACGGTAAAGCCCTTCGAGGGCGTCATCCCGAACCTTCAGCGGCGTTTCCGCGAGACCGATTCAAGCTGGGTCAGGGAGGAGTTGTCGCGGTTCCAGGCGGTGACGAATTGCGAGGCGTGCAACGGCTTGCGCCTCAAGCCCGAGGCGCTCGCCGTCAAGATCGGCGGCAAGAGCATTTCCGAGGCGACGGAATTGTCGATCCGCGCGGCAAACCGGTGGTTCACCGAACTTGAGAAGGTGCTGTCGAAGAAGGAAATGGAAATCGCCGCGCGCGTGCTGAAGGAAATTCGCGAGCGGCTGCACTTCCTCAACAATGTCGGCCTCGATTACCTGACGCTGGCGCGCGCGTCGGGCACGCTGTCGGGCGGCGAGAGCCAGCGCATCCGCCTCGCCTCGCAGATCGGATCGGGATTGACCGGCGTTCTCTATGTGCTCGACGAGCCGTCGATCGGCCTGCATCAGCGCGACAATGCAAGGTTGCTCGAAACCTTGAAGCGCCTCAGGGATCTCGGCAATTCGGTGCTAGTCGTCGAACATGACGAGGACGCGATCCGCACCGCCGACCATGTCATCGACATTGGCCCTGGCGCCGGCATTCATGGCGGCGAGATCATCGCCGAAGGCGATGTCGCGGCGATCATGGCGACCAGGGGCTCGATCACCGGCGATTATCTCGCCGGCCGGCGGGAGGTCCCCGTCCCCGCGGCGCGTCGGCCCTATGACAAAAAGAAGATCATCCGTATCGTTGGCGCGCGCGAGAACAATCTCAAAAACGTCACCGCCGATATTCCGGTTGGGCTCCTCACCTGCGTCACCGGCGTATCCGGCGGCGGCAAGTCGACCCTCGTCATCGAGACGCTTTATAACGCCGCGTCGCGCAAGCTCTATAATGCGAAGGACGCGCCGGGCGCGCATGACCGCATCGAGGGGCTCGACGAGTTCGACAAGGTCATCGACATCGACCAGTCGCCGATCGGCCGGACGCCGCGCTCGAATCCCGCGACCTATACCGGCGCCTTCACGCCGATCCGCGACTGGTTCGCGGGCCTTCCCGAAGCGAAGGCGCGCGGCTACCAGCCCGGGCGTTTCTCGTTCAATGTGAAGGGCGGGCGCTGCGAGGCGTGCCAGGGCGACGGCGTCATCAAGATCGAGATGCACTTCCTCCCCGACGTCTATGTCACCTGCGACATCTGCAAGGGCAAGCGCTACAACCGCGAAACCTTGGAGGTGAAGTTCAAGGACAAGTCGATCGCCGACGTTCTCGACATGACAGTCGAGGAAGGCGCCGAGTTCTTCAAGGCGGTGCCGTCGATCCGCGAAAAGCTGGCGACGCTGAACCGCGTCGGCCTCTCCTATGTGCATATCGGCCAGCAGGCGACGACGCTGTCCGGCGGCGAGGCGCAGCGCGTCAAACTCGCCAAGGAACTTTCAAAGCGGGCGACGGGGCGCACGCTCTATATTTTGGACGAGCCGACGACGGGCTTGCACTTTGAAGACGTCCGGAAGCTGATGGAAGTCATCCAGGAACTCGCCGACAACGGTAACACCGTCGTCGTCATCGAACACAATCTCGACGTCATCAAACAGGCCGACTGGATCATCGACTTGGGCCCCGAAGGCGGCGACGGTGGCGGAGAAATCGTCGCGGCCGGCACGCCGGAAGATGTGGCGCGGGTGGGGGCGAGCCATACGGGGAAGTTTTTGAAGGGGGTGCTGGGGAAGGAGAAGGGAGTGAAGGGCAAGGGGAGGAAGGTGGCGTGATGGAAAACGGTGATGGCAATGCCAGTCAAAGAAATTCGAAGTTTGTCAGATTATATCGCAACAATCGAAGCGAATTGTGACACAGACGGCTGCTTATTTAGAGGTCAAGCCGAAGATTGGCCACTCCTTCCGAAATTAGCTCGATTAGAATCGAGGAGCGGGATTGGATTGGACGAGTTGGCAATGATCGACGATTTGCGCCGGCATGTCGGGGAATTTGTCGCCCGTCCGCCGGAAAATGATTGGGATCTACTCTCCCTCGCACAGCACCATGGGATGGCGACGCGGCTATTGGACTGGACTTCAAATTCTTTGGCCGCGTTGTGGTTTGCGATCGAACGGCCTGCCACAAACTCCAAGCCCGCCACCGTCTATTTTTTTTCATTAAAAAACGATGACATCGTAATTGATCGCAAGAAAACAAGCCCCTTTGCGACCGGTCGCACACTCTTTTTTGCTCCAAACATTGTTGCAAACCGTATTCGCGCCCAAGGCGGGTATTTTTCCGTTCATCGCCAAACCAGTGCTACAAAGTGGGTTCCATTAGGGTCAAATGGAGCGTTTAAGGCAAGAATTCAAAAATTGATGATTCCAGCAGAAAGTTTCTCGAAAATCCGATTTTCTCTATCACAATGCGGCATAAACCGCGCATCCCTTTTTCCTGACCTTGACGGTCTATGCAATTATTTGACATGGGACAACTCGCTCTTGTCTGATGAAATGGATAGGGATGAAATCAAGAAAGCTAAACTCGCTCCCGATCAAGGAAAAGCCATCAAGCAGAAGCCACAGAAAACTTTTCGGAAGACACGCGCAAAAAAGAGAAGATAATATTAAGAGCGGCTAACGTAGGGCCGATTGGGCGAAGCAATACTCGCCGCCAATATCAATGGTACCAAGATAGGAGAAATTCGTGAACCGATTGCTCTTGATAGGCATGCTGATTTTTGTCGTCGGTTGCGCCACAACGCAAACTGAACAGAATGCGCAACCGAACGGGTGGCCTCGTTACGAATATTACGAGTCCGCAGGCAAGTGGTGGTGGCGACTTAAGGCGAGAAATGGGGAGTGCCTTTCTGATTCCGGCCAGGGCTTCCCCAGCAAGGCGGCTGTGTTGTCCGCTATCGACGTTGCGCGAAATGGCGGACCTGAACCGGCGATCGAACGCGATTCCGGGTGCCGCAAATAGCAAGCGAGCGTGGGACGGATTGAGCGCAGCGATGCCCGCCGACCTCGCGAGTGCGACAGAAGACGGCGATCGTCGCGGAATCGTTTCGTCCGGGCGTTTCGGTGAGCTGGGTTGCGCGAAGACATGGGGTCTCGGCTTCGCAATTGTTCAACTGGCGGAAGGCGGTGCGAGATGATGCAGGCCAAGTGGACATTCGTTCGCATAGGCGCAGCCGCCGGATAAGATCAGACGTGTGGTTCTGGCACTGTATCGCTCTTGGTCATCCTGCTTTGGGTTCTCTGGCGCGAAGCTGTGCGATCCGCTGCGACAGGATCAGATCGATGACCTCGTAAGGGATCGGCTGGCCCAGCGGAAACCGCACGGTGTCTTTCTTGTCGCGATAGGCCGCGATGGCCGCTTCAAACTGGGGCGGTCCGGGGTAAATCGGATAGAGGCCGATATGCTTCTTCCAGGCCGCATAGTAGATGATGTTGGTGCCGTTGAGGGTGCTGGTCGGCATTCCATATTTGATCTCCTCAGCCGCTTCGGGTGCAACGATTGCGATCATCTGGCGGATGGTAGCGATGATATGGTGCGACGCCTCTGGCAACCCGGCCATGTAGGCGTCAATCGTGTCTGGCGTGTTCGGCATGATGTGCGGCCCTTCTTATGCGATTGCCCGAGCCCTCGCCCTTTATCTCGCGCGCGAGGCCGCGGCGCCCAACAAGAAACTCGGCGACCCGACGCGCCTCGCATAGCGCTGCCGACCCTTCTTGATTCTGCGCGATTATGCGGTATTTCCCTGACGTCGGACAAGGAGACAATCATGCGCGCAAGCCTCGCTTGCATCATCGCTCTGGTCGCCGCCGCGCCCACGCTCGCCGCGGAGAAAATCAACCAGCCCGAGTGGGCGTCGCGCAAGAAGATCATGCGTCTCGACAACCGTCAGATCTTGGCGGTCGTCGAATATGGGAACCCGCGCGGGAAACCGGTGATCTTGCTGCATGGTCTCACCGACACCAGCCGCAGCTGGACGCAGCTGCTCCCCGCGCTTTCGGAATTCCGCGTCGTCATTCCCGATCAGCGCGGGCATGGCGCGGCGGCAAAACCCGAATGCTGCTATTCGCTGGACGATTATGCCTATGATCTGAAGCTATTGATGGACGCAATGAAGATTGAACGCGCCGCAATTGCGGGCCATTCGCTCGGCTCGCTGGTCGCGATGGAATTCGCGGCGACGCATCCTGACCGGGTCGAGAGGCTGGTTCTGGCCGGATCGACCGGCAAGGCGCCCGCGACCGCCGATGACTGGATGGCGCAAGGCGCGCTCGCGATGCGCGAGCCCATCGACCAGACGGGCGAGTTCATCAACGCCTGGTTCAGCGTCGACGGCGCCGTCAAGACGCCGGTCGATCCGGCGTTTCTCGACCATGTGTTCCGCGAGGGACGGCAGGTTCCGGC
>JBGSNB010000358.1:0-1641 GCA_041739835.1 Parvularculaceae bacterium
AAAGCGCCGCCGGCGACGCCGGCGTTCTCGACGCCTGGTCGCTCGGCCTCGGCGAGCCGATCGCGCTGTCGTCCGAACATGGCCAGGGCTTTGGCGAATTGCAGGACGCGCTGGCGCCGGTGATCGGCGCGGCTGCGATCGACGAAGACGAGGCGGACGACGAGGCCGGCTGGGACAATCCGCTAAAACCCTTGCGCGTCGCGATTGTCGGACGCCCGAACGCCGGCAAGTCGACGCTGGTCAATCGCCTGATCGGCGAAGACCGCATGCTGACCGGTCCCGAGGCCGGGATCACCCGCGATTCGATCTCGATCGAGTGGCGCTGGCGCGGCGAGGACCGCGAGTGGCCGATCAAGATTTTCGACACCGCCGGCATGCGCAAGAAAGCCAAGGTGCAGTCGAAACTCGAGAAATTGTCGGTCGCCGACACCCTGCGCGCCATCCAGTTCGCCGAAGTCGTCGTCTTGTTGCTCGACGCCCAGACGCCGCTTGAAAAGCAGGACCTGCAGATCGCCGACCTCGTGCTGCGCGAAGGGCGCGCGCTGGTCATCGCGATCAACAAATGGGACCTTATTCAGGACAAGAACGACGCCGCAAAGGCGATCCGCGAAATGGCGGAGGCGCATCTGGCGCAGGCGCCGCGCGTGCCGATCGTTCATTTTTCGGCGGAAACCGGCAAGGGCGTCGACAAGTTGATGGTCGCGGTCACCAGGATCTATGTCGACTGGAACGCGCGCGTCAAAACGCCCGATCTCAATGACTGGCTGCGCGCCGCCGTCGACCGCCATCCGCCGCCGGCGGTCTCCGGCCAGCGCATCAAGCTGCGCTATATCGCGCAGACAAAGACGCGCCCGCCGACCTTCGTCGCCAAATGCACCAGAGCCGCCGACGTTCCCGCCGCCTACAAACGCTATCTCGTCAACGGCATCCGCGAGGCGTTCGATCTTTGGGGCGTGCCGATCCGCCTCATCCTCGACAAGCCCGAAAATCCGTATTCGGACGGCTGAGCGCGCCTCAACGTTTCATCCGTTCCGCGATCCCGACATAAGCCGGCGACGCCGCGCGCAGGATCAGCGGCGCGATTTCCGAAGGGTCCGGCAGCGTTTCCGGTTTCTCGCCGGGCATCGCTTCGGCGCGCATCTTCGTGCGCATCGCGCCCGGATCGATTATGGCGACGCGAGTGCCGGCCTGTTTCGTTTCCTCCGCATAGGTCTTCGCCAGCATTTCGAGCGCCGCCTTCGATGCGGCGTAAGCGCCCCAGAACGGCCGCGCGATCTCGCCGCCGATCTTCGAGGTGAGGACGATGACGCGCGCCGATCCGCTGGCGCGGAGCAAGGGGTCGAGCGTTATCAAAAGTCGCCAATTCGCCTCGACATTGGTGTCGAAGACGCGCCGCCAGGCTTTCGGCGAAATGTCGGTCAAGGGCGCCAACTCGCCGAGGACGCCGGCGTTGAGGACGAGAATATCGAGCTGCGCGAAGCGCTTCGCCAGCGCCGGGCCAAGCTGGTCGATCGTCTCGAACTCCGTCAGATCGGCGGGGATGAGCGAGGCCTTGCCGCCGGCCTTCGAGATTTCGTCGTCAAGCTCTTCAAGGCCGCCGACGGTGCGCGCCAGCGCCAGCACATGCGCGCCGGCGCCGGC
>JBGSNB010000362.1:0-2556 GCA_041739835.1 Parvularculaceae bacterium
GGCGGTTTTGTTCGTGCCCGCCGCCGCGCATGATCGGATGCAGCGGCAGGTTCGGCGCCGCGATCAGCGCGCCGACGCCGATCGGACCGCCGAATTTGTGCGCGGTGACCGCCATCAGGTCCGCGCCCGACATCACGAAACTCACCGGAATCTTGCCGACCGCCTGCGCCGCATCGACGAAGATGAGCCCGCCTTTTTCATGCGCGATGTCGGCGGCCTCGCGAACCGGCTGAATGATTCCGGTTTCGTTGTTGGCGAACATCACGCAGACGAGAAAGCCGCCGTCGCGTTTGGCGTCGTGGTTCCTCAGCCGCTCGCGCAGCCAGCAAAGATCGGCGACGCCCGCTTTGGTGACGGGAATGATCTCGACCGTAACGCCGGTCTCAACCGCGTTCGCCGGCACGGCCGCATGTTCGATCGCGCTGACGAAAATGCGCTTGACTGCGCCATTCCTGGCGGTGCCGTGCAGCGCATAGTGGATCGCTTCGGTGCCGCCGCCGGTGAAAATGACGCCGTTGACCGGCGCATTGACGAGAGCGCGCAATTTCTCGCGGCCCTCCTCGACGATTGCGCGCGCGCTCCTGCCTTCGGCATGCACGGATGACGAATTGCCGATCGTCGCCATCGCGCGCGCGACCGCCTCGACCACCTCCGGTCGCACGGGCGTCGTCGCATTGTAGTCGAGATAGTGACGGGTCCTCGCGTCGCTCACTCTGCCGCCCCCAGCGTGTTCATCCGCTCGAGCGGCGCGTTCACCGCCGCAATTCCTGCGACGCGTTTCTCGATGACGTCTTCGAGCGTCACGGAGTCAAGGAAGAGGTCGATCTGCCGGCCAAGTTCTTCCCAAAGATCGTGGGTGAGGCATCGCGCGCCGCCGCCCTGGCAGCCGACCGGACTGCCGCCGCAGGCGGTCGTCTGGATGTCTTCATCGACGGCTTCGATCACGGCCGAAATGGAGATCAATGACGCCGGTCGCGCGAGGCGATAGCCGCCGGCGACTCCCCTGACGCTGTCGACCAGGCCGGCGCGGCGGAGCTTGGCGAACAACTGTTCAAGATAGCCGGCGGAAATCGACTGGCGCTGCGCGACATCGGGCAGCGACACCGGCGCATCGCCTTTTGCGGCCGCGATATCCGCCATCGCCTGCACGGCGTATCGGCCCTTGGTGGTCAGCTTCATTGGCTCGCCCGATTTCGTTGCAACGATGTCACAGCGCCTTTTGAAATCGACAGGGCCTCACCATTTCATGGTAAAGCCGCGCCGACATTGGCCGCAGCGACAGGCCTCACATAAGAAACCCGACTAAATCAGTCAACTATTTGGTTCGCGGGAAATCAGGCGGCTTTGCGGGAATACCCTGAGGCGCGCCGCAGTTCCGGTTTCTTGAGGCCATGGCCGTTGCGGCGCCGAAAGCAAAGGAAGTCGAATGCCTGAAGTGATTTTCGCTGGACCCGAAGGACGTCTCGAAGGCCGCTATCAGCGCGGCCGCGGGGAGAACCCGCCGCTGGCGCTGGTCCTCCACCCGCATCCGCTGTTCGGCGGCTCGATGAACAACCGTGCGGTCTACGAACTCTATAATATGTTCCTGCGCCGGGGTTTTTCCGTGCTGCGCTTCAATTTCCGCGGCGTCGGCCGCTCGGTCGGCGAATATGACCAGGGCCAGGGCGAACTGGCGGATGCGGCGACCGCCCTCGATTTCCTGCAGCAGTTGAACCCGAACGCGCCGTTCGCCTGGGTCGCCGGCTTCTCTTTCGGGTCATGGATCGGCATGCAATTGCTGATGCGCCGCCCGGAAATCGTCGGGTTCATCTCGGTTTCGGCATCGGCCAACCTGTTCGACTTCACCTTCCTCGCGCCTTGCCCGTCTTCGGGGGTCGTCATCCATGGCGAAGCGGACAAGGTCTGCCCGCCCGACGACACCAGAATCATGGTCGACCGCACTCGCACCCAGAAGGGCCGCAAGGTCGAGTTCCAGGTCATTCCCGGCGCCGACCACTTCTTCGAGGCGCATATGGACCAGATGATCGGGGCGGCGGACGCCTATTTGATGCGGCGCCTCAATTTTTCCGAGCCGGAAGGCCCTTTTCACGAGTAGGCTGGCGTTCCGGCCGTCGGCGGGCGCGATATTTGCTTGCGATGGTCGAAATCGCCGGGGGGCGCATGCCAAGCAAGTTAACGTCGACACTCGCGCCGATCCCGCGCAATTTTGAGGCGATTCTGAAGGGCGTCGCCGGTTTCACCGGATCTGGCGTCGTCCGCTACGCGTTGTCGGCCGCCGGCTCGGCGAATTATGAGACGACGCTCAGGGGCGTCGCCGGACTCCGCTGCGAATTGTTCGTGGCCGGAGAATATGTCGCGACGCTGTCCTGTGAGGACGGCAAGGTCGCGGGCAAATTCGACTCGCGGCTCGGCGACCCGGCGATCCAGCTCGCAGCTGGCGACGCTGTCGAGATCAGACAAAATGGCACCGTCATCCTGCAGGGCGCGATGGCGACGAAGTCAACGTCGGGCGGTCGATGGGCCGCGGCGATCGGCAGGCTCGCGCGCATCGCCGCC
>JBGSNB010000366.1:0-3695 GCA_041739835.1 Parvularculaceae bacterium
GGCGGCCGGCCGCCCAATTGGCGAACCCGTCGATTGGCGAGGCGCAGCCGCGCTTCGTCGAGCGAGGCTCGGCTGCGCCAGGTGATCGAAAAGGAAATCGACGGCGCGTCGCCGTTCTTCACCCAATGCGGCGCCTTCACCGGCACATAGAGCGCGTCGCCCGGATGAAGATCATGCGCGACCGCGAGCGCGTCGAATTCGGGCCGGCGCCGCAAATTCCGGTGCGCGTCGCCGGCATGATAGCGCTCGTGCTGTTCGTCGCTGACGAGACGTCGATCAGCCGGGTAAAGATACATCCGCTTCGCGCCCTGAAGCTGCAGCAGGATATTGTGTTCCGGGTCCATGTGGAAAGGCGTCACCGAGTGCGGGGAGCTGATGAAAATGAAGCCCTGGCGCTTCGCCATCGCGCCAGTCGCGGCGCGCACGGGGCCGTCGATTTCCTGAAGGCAGCGGTCGAGCGCGGCGGCGTAGCCTGGAATGCGCTCGACATTCTTCAGCGCCATCCAGGAATTGCAGTCGACGATGCGGCGGATGGTTTCCTCGGCTGAAAGCCCGTTTGAGGGCGTCGATTTCGGGTCCTGATCGACCGGCAGGTCGCCGGCATTGTATTCGATCGCCTCCGGCGGCAGGCGCGGCGCAAGATCGACAAGCGCTTCCAGCGCAAACAGCGGATCGCCGGCGAGCGCATGCCGCAGGCGCGCCGGCCTTTCCGGGTAGGAGCCCGCGAGCGCCGCGTCGAGATCGTCAAATATCGTCATCGGCATTCTCATTCGGACCGGCATTGTCGTTCTGGCCGCGCAGTTTCTCGCCGGCCCGCTCAAGGCCGGTCAGCAGGCGGAAGATCGCCTTGTGCGACGCGGTCCTGCCGCTGATGTTCAACGCCGCGATGGCGCGCCGCCCGCGCCAGAGCGAATTGATCATCTTGTGGTCGCCCGCCGCGCAAGAATCGATGAAGGAGAAGCCGGGCTCATTCTCGAGTGCGCGCATCAATTCGATC
Source organism: Parvularculaceae bacterium (assembly GCA_041739835.1). Classification (GTDB taxonomy): domain Bacteria; phylum Pseudomonadota; class Alphaproteobacteria; order Caulobacterales; family Parvularculaceae; genus Amphiplicatus. Next base: position 998 of record JBGSNB010000366.1, read on the forward strand.
TCCAGCATGACGCCGGGCGAATAGCGGGCGAATTCCTCGTCATGCGCGATCTTGAATGAATAGGCGTCGCCCCGCTCGAGGAAATTCACGATCATCGCGATCGGCCGGCCGCCAAGCGTCAGCCGGGAGAACCGCAGCGTGCCGCGAGCAAAGGCGCTCTCGAGCGCCTGCGCAAAGAACGCCCGGCCCGCAGCGTCGCTCGCGAGCGCGGTGCCGGCCCTGCCCTTCCATCCCGAGGATTCGAGGGTGAGGAAGTCCGCGATCCAGTCGGCGAGCGTGCCTTCGTCCGTCAACGTCTCAAAGGCGACTGGGCCCTCGCTCTCAAGCCGCGCGCGCAGGCGCCGCAACTCCTTGCGCTTCTTGCTGCTGAGGCCCTCGCGCAAATAGTCATCGGTCGCATAGCCGGCGCGCAGCGCCGCACGGCAATAACGCGCTGAAGCCGCCGCGAGGCGGCCGGAGTCTTTCGCAGCGGCGTTCGCCGCGCAAAAGAGCGGGCCGTCGGCGGCGAGATGACGAAGGCGGAAGAACGCGCCTTCGCTTTCGACAAGGTCGAACAGCGCAGCCAAAGCGAGGCGTTCGCTGCCGCGCCGCACCAGCGGCGCGGCGAAATAGCAATGCGGGTGCATCCATGTCGCAAGATAGCGCAGGGGAAGGCGCGAATAGCCGCGCAGGGGCGCCAACGGCGCCATCAGGATCAGCCGTTCCGCCGCGTCGCGGACGACCGCCAGGCGCACATCGCGATCCGCAAAAGCTCTTAGCGCCGGGAGCAGCAGCGCCGGCGTGTAAAACGGATTGGGCTCGATGCAGTCATCGGCGAGCGCCGCCCATTCGGCGGCGACCGCGTCCGCTTCGGCGGCGGTGAGAAAGGCTGCCGTGACGCTGTCCCGGCGCACCGTCAACGGCGGCGACGCTGGCGTTGTCTGCGGCGTCATGGACGAAGGCCCCTCGCTCGACGTCCCGAAACGGGACGTCCCGCCGGTTCATTGAACCGGTCCCGGACCAGCTTCCTGCATGGATTATTCCTGTCAGGCGGCGTCTTCGCCGACCAGGATGTCGCGCTTGCCGGCGTGATTCGCCGTGCCTACGACGCCTTCCTGCTCCATCCGTTCGATCAGCGTCGCCGCGCGGTTATAGCCGATCTGCAGGCGGCGCTGGATGTAGGAGGTCGAGGCCTTGCGGTCGCGAAGAACGATCGCCACCGCCTTGTCGTAGAGCGCGTCGCCCGACGAGGTGTTGCCGCCAATGGCGAGCCCGTCGAAGGCGGCGTCCTCGTCGTCATCGCGAAGCTCGGTGACTTCCTGAACGTAAGCGGGCGAGCCCTGCTTCTTCAGGAAGGCGACGACTTTTTCGACCTCCTCGTCGGAGACGAATGCGCCGTGCACGCGGCGGATGCGGCCGCCGCCGGCCATATGCAGCATGTCGCCCATGCCGAGCAGCTGTTCGGCGCCCTGCTCGCCGAGAATTGTCCGGCTGTCGATTTTCGACGTCACCTGGAAGGAGACGCGCGTCGGGAAATTCGCCTTGATGGTGCCGGTGATAACATCGACCGAAGGGCGCTGCGTCGCCATGATGAGGTGGATGCCGGCGGCGCGCGCCATCTGCGCGAGGCGCTGCACCATGCCTTCGATGTCTTTGCCGGCGACCATCATCAGGTCGGCGACCTCGTCGATGACGACGACGATGAAGGGCATCGGCTCGTATTTCAGCTCTTCCGTCTCGTAGATCGGCTCGCCGGTCGCTTCGTCATAGCCGGTGTGAACGCGGCGGGTCATGGTTTCGCCCGCCTGTTCAGCCTCGGCGAGGCGCTGGTTAAAGCCCTCGATATTGCGGACGCCGACTTTCGACATCCGGCGATAGCGCTCTTCCATTTCGCGCACGGTCCATTTCAGCGCGACGACCGCCTTTTTCGGATCGGTGACGACCGGCGCGAGGAGATGCGGAATGCCTTCATAGACCGACAGCTCCAGCATCTTCGGATCAATCATGATCAGCTTCGCCTGGTCCGGCGACAGACGGTAGAGCAGCGACAGGATCATCGTGTTAATGCCGACCGACTTGCCTGAGCCCGTCGTGCCCGCGATCAGGAGATGCGGCATGCGCGCCAGATCGGCGTAAACCGGCTCGCCGCCGATCGATTTGCCGAGCGCCAGCGTCAGGTCGCCGCGGCTGTTCTCGAATTCGGCGGCGCCCAGAAGCTCGCGAATATAGACGGTCTCGCGATCGATATTCGGCAATTCGATGCCGATGACATTGCGGCCGGGCACGACCGCGACGCGCGCGGCGACGGCGCTCATCGAACGCGCGATATCGTCGGAGAGCCCGATAACGCGCGAGGATTTGACGCCGGCCGCCGGTTCAAGCTCGTACAATGTGACGACGGGGCCGGGGCGGACATTGATGATCTCGCCCTTGACGCCGAAATCGGCGAGCACATTTTCGAGCATGCGCGCGTTTTGTTCCAGCTGCTCATCCGAGGCGACTTTCGCCTTGCGCGCTTCCGGCTTTGCGAGCAGCGACAAGGCCGGGAGTTCATAGGAGCCGGGCCTGAAGACCGGAAGCTCCGGCTGCGCTTCGCGCGCTTCGCGCTTGCCGGCCTTTTTGGCGTCGTCCTTGCGGATGATGTTGCGCTTGCGCGCCGGCGCGACCAGGGCCGGCTCGGCGTCCTCGTCGCGCGCGAAATCTTCCTCGCTGCGGTCAA
>JBGSNB010000398.1:0-3413 GCA_041739835.1 Parvularculaceae bacterium
CGCCGACTGGGGCGCGCCCGACAATGGAGATGACCGCTATGGCGCCGATGAGATCCAGCGCGTCCGCCGCGCGGTCCGCGAAACGCTGAGCTTTACGCCGCTCCACCGCGACGAAATCCTGCGCGAGGTCGCGGGGCCGGCGGCCCTCATCATCGACGCGCTGGTCGATCTTGTCCTTGCCGGCGAGGCCGAGGAACATTCAGGCGGGCGGTTCTCTCTGAGGGCCGGCTAACGCGCGGCGACGATGGCGGCGGCTTCGTCCTGACAGGCCTTCAGCAAATATTGCAGTTTGACGAGGCCGTGGCTGCGCGCGAGGCGTTCGAGCTGGGCCAGAAGCTCGCCGATATATTCGGCGGTCTCGGCCACATCGGCGATACGCGCTTCCGGGCCGCCAGGGTCTTTTGCTGCAAGTTGTTGATTCATTGTCGAGTTTCCTGCTAGGGTGGCGATCGGGGGCGGTCGCCGGCGGGATCATTTTAACAAATCAAGATGTTAAAATAAACATCACTAAACCATAAGTTGCATCATTTTCCGCCGTGCGGTTGACTTTCCTGCCGACCCGAACGCACTTTCCCGCGCCTTCGCGCCCGGCCGACCATCGCCCGGCTAACCGAAATCGCCGTTCCGGAGCCCTTGCGACGCATGCAGGTCGTCATTGTCGAATCGCCGTCGAAGGCCAAGACCATCAACAAATATCTGGGGCCAGGGTTCAAGGTTCTGGCCTCCTTCGGCCATATCCGCGACCTTCCGTCGAAGGACGGGTCGGTCGATCCCAATGCCGATTTCGCGATGATCTGGGAACTCGACGCCGCGTCGAAAAAGCGAGTTGCCGAGATCGCCGAGGCGGTGAAGGGCGCCGACCGCCTGGTGCTCGCGACCGACCCTGATCGCGAGGGCGAGGCGATTTCCTGGCACCTGCTTGAAGTGCTCGGCCAGAAGAAGGCGCTCCGGAAGGGGCTGAAAATCGACCGCGTCGCGTTCAACGCGATCACCAAGAATGCGGTGAGCGAGGCGATGGCGCATCCGCGCGAGGTCGATCAGGCGCTGGTCGACGCCTACCTCGCCCGCCGCGCGCTCGACTACCTTGTCGGCTTCACCTTGTCGCCGGTGCTCTGGCGCAAGCTCCCCGGCGCAAGGTCGGCGGGCCGGGTGCAATCGGTGGCGCTGCGTCTTATCTGCGAGCGCGAGCTTGAAATCGAGAAATTCACCGCCGAGGAATACTGGACAGTCGCGGCGCAGGCGACATCCGACGGCTCGCCGCCGTTCGAGGCGCGCCTCACGATCCTCGGCGGCGACAAGCTGAAAAAGTTCTCGCTGAACAGCGAAGCGCTGGCGCAGGCGGCGAGGAAGACGGTCGAGACTTCGAAATTCGAGATCGATTCGGTCGAGGCCAAGCCCGCGAAGCGCAATCCGCCGCCGCCCTTCACCACCTCGACCCTGCAGCAGGAAGCGGCGCGCAAGCTCGGCTTCAACGCCCAGCGCACGATGCGCCTCGCGCAGTCGCTCTATGAAGGCGTCGATATCGGCGGCGAGACGACGGGCCTCATCACCTATATGCGGACTGACGGCGTCGATATGGCCGGTGAAGGGATCGCCGATGCGCGCCATACGATCGAGCGCGAATTCGGCGGCCAGTACCGCCCGGACGCGCCACGCATCTACAAGACCAAGGCGAAGAACGCGCAGGAAGCGCATGAATGCATCCGGCCGACATCCTTCTCGCGCCTGCCGGGCAGGATCCGCGGCCTCGATCAGGACCAGCACCGGCTCTATGAGCTGATCTGGAAGCGCGCGATGGCGAGCCAGATGCAATCGGCGGAGCTTGAGACGACGACAATCGATCTTCTGTCTGCGGACAAAAAGACCGGTCTGCGCGCCACCGGCTCGGTCATCCTCTTTGACGGCTATCTGAAGCTTTATGAGGAAGGCCGCGACGACAATGACAGCGAGGACGGCGGCGGCGTTCTCCCGAAAGTCCGTCAAGGCGCCGGCGCGTCGGTGTCCGACGTCAAGGCGGATCAGCATTTCACGCAACCGCCGCCGCGCTTCTCCGAAGCCTCGCTCGTCAAGCGCCTTGAAGAACTCGGCATCGGCCGGCCCTCGACCTATGCGTCGATCCTGACGACCTTGCGCGATCGCGGCTATGTGACGATGGACAAGAACCGGTTCATCCCGGATTCGAAAGGCCGCATCGTCGTCGCCTTCCTCGAAAATTTCTTCCGGAAATATGTCGAGTATGATTTCACCGCCGATCTTGAGGAAACGCTCGACGAGATTTCCAATGGTGAAGTCGACTGGAAAGCGTTCCTGCGCGAATTCTGGCGGGACTTTTCCGCGAATATCGACAGCGTCGGCGAACTCAGGATCACCAATGTCCTTGACGCTCTGACCGACGCGCTGGCGCCTCATATTTTCCCGAAGAAAGACGACGGTTCGGACCCCCGCGCCTGCCCGGTCTGCGCGACCGGCCGACTGTCGCTGAAGACCGGCAAGTTCGGCGCCTTCATCGGCTGCACCAATTACCCGGACTGCAATTACCGCCGGCAATTGTCGGCGAGCGAAGGCGATGAAAACGGCGCCGACAAGGTCCTCGGCATCGATCCCGCGTCGGAGCTGCAGGTGTTCTTGCGCATCGGGCGCTTTGGTCCCTATCTCCAGCTCGGCGAGCAGGAAAAGGACGCGAAGGAAAAGCCCAAGCGCGCCGGCCTTCCGAAGAGCTGGAAGATCGAGGATGTCACGCTGGAAAAGGCGCTGATGCTGCTGTCGCTGCCGCGCGCGATCGGTCCGCACCCGGAAGATGGCGAGATGATCGAGGCGGGGCTTGGCCGCTTCGGCCCGTATCTGAAGCACGGCAAGCTTTATGCGAACCTGCCGTCGATCGAGGACGTGTTCGAAGTCGGCCTTAACCGCGCGGTCGCGGTCCTCGCCGAAAAGCGCGCCAATCCGCGCGCCGGCCGCGGCTCCGGTCCAAAGCCCCTGAAAGAACTGGGGCCGCACCCCGCCAGCGGCGATCCCGTGCAGGTGATGGACGGGCGCTATGGCCCCTATGTCAAATCCGGCAAGACCAACGCGACCTTGCCGAAGGGAACCGATCCGCAATCCTTGACCATGGAGCAGGCGGTGGTGCTGATCGCCGAGCGCGAGGCCAAGGGTCCCTCGAAGAAGCCCGCGCGCAAGGCGGCGGCGAAAAAAGAACCGGCCGTCAAGCCCGCCAAAAAGGCGGCAAAAAAGGCCGCGCCGAAAGCGTCAGCAAAAAAAGCCGCGCCAAAAAAGAAGGCCGCCGGCGGCTGACATCGGCGCGGTAGCATTCGATCAATCTTTGTGCGCGTAATCATGGTCGAATGCCGCATACGAGTTTGGGTCAAATTGTCAGGCTGATAATCGCCGGCGCGGCGGCGATGGCGCTCGCCGCC
>JBGSNB010000526.1:0-3272 GCA_041739835.1 Parvularculaceae bacterium
CGCGCCTTTCTCAAGGACGCGCCGATCCTCCTCCTCGACGAAGCGACCTCGGCGCTCGACGCGCAATCGGAAGCGGCGATCCAGCAAGCGCTGGCGCGCCTCACGAAAGGCCGCACGACGATCGTCATCGCGCACCGCCTCTCGACGATCCGGGGCGCTGACATGATCGTCGCGATGGAGAAAGGCCGCGTCGTCGAAGCCGGACGACATGACGAATTGCTCGCGAGAGGCGGCTATTATGCGCGGGTGGTGCGGTTGCAGGCGGCGGAAAGCCTGATCAATCCCGCCGCAACGCCCGCTCCGTCAAAGAATTCCCCCGCCAGCTTCGCATGAAGTTGCGCCCGATCGCGGCGTCGTAGGTCCGCGCCGCCTTCCCGGCGCGGCTCCCTTTCAATGCAGCTTCAGCCGCGGGCGGACGACATGATTGATCTCTCCCGCAATGATCTGCGTCACGCCATTCAGCCAGCCGTGGATGGTCATCAGATGCAGGCGGTAGAGCGAGACATAGGCGAGCCTTGCGAGGCGGCCTTCGATCGCCATGCGCCCGCCGATCAGGTTCCCCATCAGCGAGCCGACGGTCGAGTAGCGGCTTAAGGACACCAGCGAGCCGTGATCGCGGTAGACGAATTCGCGGAGCGGTTTTCCTGACAGCAGCGCGACGATGTTGCGGAAGGCGGTGTCCGCCATCTGGTGGGCGGCCTGCGCGCGCGGCGGCACGGCGCGCGCGGCGCCTTCCGGCGTGAAGGAGGCGCAATCGCCGATGGCGAAAATTCGGTCGTCGCGCGTCGTTTGCAGGGTCGATCGCACAACGAGCTGGTTCAGGCGACTGGTTTCGAGACCGCCGATGTCTTTCAGGATATCGGGACCCTTGACGCCCGCCGCCCAGACCCGCAAATGCGCGCGCCGCCGCTCGCCCTCGCCAAACCTTATCTCCTCCGCGGTCGCTTCGGTGACGCGCGCGTTGACGATCACTTCGACGCCGAGCGCTTCGAGCTCCTCGCGCGCGGCGTCGGCGAGCTCTTCCGGAAGGGCGGGCAGGATGCGCGGGCCGGCTTCGAGCAGCGAAACATTGAGGCGCGTCTCATCGAACACTTCAAGCCAGTAATGACGCAGCGCCGCCGCCGCATTGTAGAGTTCCGCCGCGAGTTCGACGCCGGTCGCGCCGCCGCCGACGATCGCGACCTCGACATATTCATCCGCCGCCGCATCAATTGTCATTTTGCGCGAGACGCGAAGGCAATGATTGAGGAGTTTCTGCCGGAAGCGGTCGGCGTCGGCGCGCGTGTCGAGAAAAATGCAGTGCTCGCGGACTCCCGGAACCCCGAAATCATTCGATGTCGATCCGAGCGCCAGCGCCAGATAATCATAGCGGATCCGATGTTCGCCCATCAGCTCCGAGCCGTCTTCGTCGATCAGCGGCGCAATGACGATCTGGCGGTTTTCGCGATCGATATCGCGAAGGCTTCCGAGGAAGAACCTGTAGCCCCAGCGGCGGCAATGGGCGCGGTAGCCGACTTCATCGAGATTGGCGTCGAGCGATCCGGAGGCGACCTCGTGCAGCAGAGGCTTCCAGATATGCGTGCGGTTGCGTTCGAGAAGTATGATGTCGAACTTCCTCCGACCGAACTTCCGGCCGAGGCGCGCGGCGAGTTCGAGGCCGCCGGCGCCGCCGCCGACCACGACAATCTGGGTCTTCTTCAATTTCATTGCGCGCGCTCCTAAGCAGTGCAGGGTTAACCATGAAGCCGTACACGGACTTTACAATTGACGCGAGGACGCGCGCCCTACTCCCGCCGCAACACCCGCTCCGTCAGGAAATTTCCCCACCAGCTGCCCATGAAGTCGCGCTTGATCGCCGCGGGGTCATAGGCTTCGCTCTGCGCCCATTCGAAGAATGCGTCGACATCCGACAAGGAAATCGAAGCTGCCCGCGCGTGCTCCAGATAGCGCTCGAACGCCGCATCGATCACGCCGGTCTTGCCGTGTTTCACATGGCCGTAGCGGAGCGAAAGCTGGCCGAGCGCGACGTCGAGCGGCGCCTTTCCCGAGAAGAACAGATAGAGCGCGGCGAAAAGCCCGGCGCGGTCCGCGCCTGACTTGCAGTGAAAAAGCGCCGGATACTCTATACGCGCGAATAGATCGCGCGCCGCGCGCAATGTCTCTGCCGACGGCGCTTCGCGCGAATAGACGCGGAAGTTCTCAAGCTTCAGGCCGAGCCGCGCGCAGGCTTCCTCCTCAAGGAACAATGCGGCGCTTGGCTTTGGCCCGCGCAGATTGACGACGGTTCTGACGCCCCGCCGCGCCCATTGCCGAAGGCGCGTCTGGCTCGGCTGAAACGAGCGGAAAACGCCCGGCGCGATCTCGTGGCTGTTGTCGAACGCAAGGCGAAGGATCGCGTGATCCGCAAACAGGAACTCACGCATCGCGCGGCGGCGCCCGTCAGGGGTGTTGAAGACCTCGCGTGTGAGCGGCGGCGCCAATCAAAATTTCCCGTCGCCGTCGGGGTCGAGCAGGCGGTGCAGGTGCACGATGAAATAGCGCATGTGCGCGTTATCGACGGTCGCCTGCGCTTTCGCGCGCCAGGCCTTTTCGGCTTCGGCGTAATTCGGAAAAACGCCGACGACATCGACGGCGGCGAGGTCGCGGAACTTCACGTCGTCGAGATTTTCAAGCTCGCCGCCGAACACGAGATGCAGAAGTTGTCTGTCGGGCATTTTCGGGCTCCGCGATCGGATCAGTCGCCGGCGATCGTCATCGCGCCGACAAGAAGCGAGGGCGCATTGGTCGATCCGCGGAACTCAAGATCGTCGGCGGCGACGAGCGATCTGTACATCTCGAGGAGATTGCCGGCGATGGTGATCTCGCTCACCGGAAAAGCGCGCGCGCCGCCCTCGATCCAGAAACCGGAGCAGCCGACCGAATAATCGCCGGTGTTGGAATTCACCTGCGGGCCGAACATGTCGGTGACGAGTAGGCCGTTCCCGGCGTCGGCGATCAGCGCCGCCGGCGATTTCGCGCCGGCTTTCAGGAAAAGATTGGTCGATCCCGATCCCGGCCCGCCCGAGGCGCCCCTGGTCGCGCGGCCGTTGGTTTCAAGCTTCAGCTGGCGCGCCTGCGCGGAGTTCAGCAGCCATTGCGTCAAGACGCCGTCGTCGATGAGGTTGAACGCCGTCGCCGCGACGCCCTCGCCGTCGAATGGGCGCGAGCCGTGGCCGCGCCTGATGAAGGGGTCGTCAACGACGACCATGCCGGCCGGAAAAATCCGCTCGCCG
>JBGSNB010000489.1:0-12263 GCA_041739835.1 Parvularculaceae bacterium
CGTCGCCAGTCATGCGCGCCCGCGCCAGCGGCAACAGGACCCCGTTCTCCAGCGCCAGATGATGGCGCAGGCGGTCGGCGAAGTCCCGCACGCTGGCGCGCGCCGCGTCGCCGGGTTCCATGCCCTTGGCCATATTCTCGAGGATGGCGATCATCGTCTCGCTTTCGCTTTCATCGGCGCGATGCTCCTCGGCGAGCAGGTTCAAGATCGCATCGACATTGTCCTCAGAATGGCACAGGGGCCGCAGGAAGGGAAAGAAAGAAATCTCCTCGTCGAGAATATGCTGCGCCAGATCGATCTTGATGAAGGCGATCACCGCCGAAATCGTCCGTCGGTTGATGAGGCCGTCGGCGATCAGCGTCAGGATTTTCGCCAATTGCCGCTGGCGCAAATGCTCGGCGTAAAAGAAGTCGAGCGGGGCCGCGATGAGCGCCGGCTCGGCCGGATCGATCGCCGCGCGCGGATCCTCTTCGCCGATCGCGCCGCCGCCATCGCGCCGATCATGCCCGTCATGATGCGCGATCGACATCAACGTCTCCCGTCAATACTGGAAGCGGAGCGAGGCCCAGACGAGGCTGCGGTCGGCGATCGTCGGAACGCCGTTGTAAACGGCGCCCTTGAACTCCGCCGACCAGTGCTTGCGGATGGCGATCGCGACGCCGGCGTCGATCTCCTCGCCGAGATCGGCGCCGCCGTTTTCCGCCTTGAAGTCGTGATAGGTCGCGAAGAGATTGAGGCCCACGCCGAACGGCCCCTTCTTCCAGTCGAATTGCAGCGTGCCATAGATATCCTCGATGCCGTTCGCCGGCGTCGTTAGGAAGACGTCGGCGTAGCCTTGGAATTTGTGGAGGGTCGCGAGCGGCGTCGCAAAGCCGATGGCGCCGTCGCCGCCGAGCTGTTCATAGCCGAAACGGAACGTCGTCTCCGCCAGCGCGCCGAAGACCTCGCCATGGAGGTAGTCCTCCGAATAGTCGAACGGGTTCGCCGCGTAGTCGCGCTGCGCCGCATATTCGATCGCAATCCCGGCCTTCGCGCCGGCGTCGGCGTTGAAGACATGCGCGTTCTCGTAACGGACGCCGAAAGTCTGCGACGACAGCGCCGGCGCCTCCTCGAAATCGAGCAGCAGGCCGTAGCCGCTAAGCTTGCCGAGTTTCTTCGCGTCATAGGTTGCGGCGAGAACATGGCTGTCGCTGTCGAATTCGCCGAGCGGATTGTCGTCGCCGAAAACCCGGTGGACGCGGCTGATATAGAGGTAATCGACGCTGAGACCTGTCACAAAGGTCGACGAAAGCCGCGCCGCGTCGAACGTCTGCTGGTTCTGACGGAAGTCGACGGCGCCGACGAAGCGCTGATTGCCCATGTTATAGAGCTGGCGGCCGATGGTGACCGGCGTCTTTTCGATGCCGGTGAAGGTCGCCTGCGCGCGGTTGAGTTCTGTCGCGTCAGGGTCGGCGATCACCGGAAATTGCGACCGGCCGTTCGTTGTCGAGTTGAAATGATCGTCGCCAATCGACGCGACATTCTCGAATTCGACGAGCAGCTTGAAATTCCAGAACTCGCCCGTCTCATAACCAAGCCGCGTGCGGATCGTGTTGGCGTAGGCGCTCTCAGCAAAGCCCGCCTGGTCCTTCCATTCAAAGCGATAGCGGACGTCGATGATCGGCTTGCCGGCCTTGATCGCGGCGACGACGCCGTCGTCTTTCGCCGGTTCCTTGGCGAAGGCTGCGCCAGAGAACAGCATCGCTGCGACCGACGCCAGCGCGATGCGTTTCAACGATGAAGCGGTCATGGTCATGGCGGTCTTCCTTTCTTGATCCCCTTCGCCCCGGTGTCATTCCGCCGGCGTGATTTTTCGCTTCGTGCGCACGAGCTGATAGCCGCGTCGGCCGAGATACCAGACCGGCGCCGAGAACATGTGGACGAGACGCGTGAACGGGAAGACGAGAAAGATCGTCAGCCCGAGCGTCAGATGCGCCTTGAAAATCGGATGCGCGTCGGCGACGAGGTCGGCCGCGCCGCCGCGGAAAGTCCAGATGCGCTGCGCCCACTCCATGAATTTCGTCATTTCGTGGCCGTCGAGATGCTGCATCGACACCGGGATCGTCGCGAGGCCGAGCAGGAGCTGCGCGAACAAGATGAGCAGGATCGCGGTGTCGCCGAAGCTCGATGTCGCGCGGATGCGCGCATCGAACAGCCGCCGGTGCGTCAACAGCGCGATGCCGACGAGGCAGACGAGACCGGCGATCCCGCCGACGACGATCGCCAGCATCTGCTTGGCGCCATGCGAGACGCCAAGCGCATCGAACACCCAGATCGGCGTCAAGAGCCCGAACAGGTGCCCGACGAAAATGATCAGGATGCCGACATGAAAGAGCACGCTGCCGGCGACAAGTTGCCTGCGCCGCAGGAGCTGGCTCGATCCCGAGCGCCAGGAATATTGCCCATGTTCGAAGCGCAGCATCGAGCCGATCACGAACACCGCAAGGCAGACATAAGGGTAATAGCCGAAGAAAAACTGGTTCAGGAAATCGCGCATCAGATCAGCTCCTCGCCTCGCCGCCATTGCAGGCGGCATCGCCCAGATCCGAATCGGGCCCGAAAGTCACCGGCCGATCCTCCCAGAGCGCATCAAGCGCCTCGAGATCGCTCGGGTCGTCATCAGGCGCCTTTCTCAGCGCGTCGAGTTCCTTCGCCAAAGGCGCAACGCCGGCGATCGCCTCGATGACGCGCAACACCGCCGCATAGGGCGTCTTGCGCCGCGCCAGGCGTTCCTTCAGCGCCGCGATCACCGTCAGCGGCTCGGCGAGCAGCGCGCGCGCCTCATCGACCGGACGGGTCGAAAGGAATTCAAGGAACATCGGCAGGAAGTCCGGAAGCTCGCGCGCATCGGGATCGAGCCCCGCCTGTTCGTAGAGCGCGCGCAGATCGACCATCGCCTGCCCGCGGTCGCGCGCTTCTCCGTGCACATGCTCAAAGAGGTGCAAGGACAGCGAACGCGTGCGATCGAACAGGAACACATAACGCTCCTGCAATTCGTAGAGGTCGCGCGTTTCGAGATCGGCCAGCAGACTCCTCAACTGATCGAGCGCCCAGCGCGGCGCCAACGCTTCGGCGTAGAGAACTTCGCGAATGGCGCCGGCGGCGTCTTTCAGTTCCTGCGTCGGATAGGAGAGCAACGCGGATAGGGCCCTGAATGAATTTGTCATCGGTTTTTCTCACGCTTTTTCTTTGGCGGCGGCCTTGGCGAAGAGGCCCGTCCATTGCGGCGCGTTCTTGGGTTCGCCGCAGCCTTCGCCGAACGAGAAGCCGCAGCCGCCTTTGAGGTCATAGGCGTTCTCGGCGTATTCGCGGTGCGAGGTCGGGATGACAAAGCGGTCTTCGTAGTTGGCGATCGCCATCAGCTGGTACATGTCCTTCACCTGCTCAGGCGTCATGCCGACCTTCGCCGGCAGGCTCGGGTCTTCCGCGCCCTCGTAATGGATCGATCGCATATAGGCGCGCATGGCGATCAGCTTCTCGAGCGCTTTCGCGACCGGCTCCTCGTCGCCCGCCGTCAACAGGTTCGCGAGATACTTCATCGGAATGCGCAGCGAGCGGACATTCGGCATCGCGCCCTTGTCGCCAAAGGCGCCCGCCTCCGCCATCGACTGGATGGGCGACAACGGCGGCACATACCAGACCATCGGCAAGGTGCGATATTCCGGGTGCAGCGGAAACGCGATCTTCCATTCGATCGCCATTTTCCAGATCGGCGATCTGCGCGCCGCTTCCATCCAGGCGTCCGGTATGCCTTCCGCTTTCGCCGCCGCCTTCACCTTCGCATCGTTCGGATCAAGGAATATGTCGAGGTGGCTCTGATAGAGATCGGTCTCCTCTTCGACCGCCGCCGCCTTTTCTATGCAGTCAGCGTCGTAAAGAACGACGCCGATATAACGGATGCGCCCGACGCAGGTTTCCGAGCAAATTGTCGGCTGACCCGCTTCAAGCCGCGGATAGCAGAGAATGCATTTCTCCGATTTGCCGGTATTCCAGTTGTAATAGATCTTCTTGTAAGGGCAGGCCGAGACGCACATCCGCCAGCCGCGGCACTTGTCCTGATCGATGAGGACGACGCCGTCTTCCTCCCGCTTGTAGATCGCGCCCGACGGGCAGACGGCGACGCAGGAGGGGTTGAGGCAATGCTCGCAAAGGCGCGGCAGGTACATCATGAAAGTGTTTTCGAACTGGCCGTAGATGTGTTTTTCGACCTTGTCGAAATTGTAATCGGCCGACCGCTTGGAAAATTCGCCGCCGAGAATTTCCTCCCAATTCGGGCCCTTGTTGATTTTCTCCATGCGCTCGCCGGTGATGAGCGAGCGCGGGCGCGCCGTCGGCGAGGCCTTCATTTCCGGCGCTTTTTGCAGGTGCTCATAATCGAAGGTGAACGGCTCGTAGTAGTCGTCAATCTGCGGCAGGTCCGGATTGGCGAAGATCTTGGAGAGGACGCTGAGCTTGCCGCCCAGCTTCGGCTCGATCTTGCCGTTCGCCTTGCGCTTCCAGCCGCCGTTCCAGCGCGCCTGGTTCTCCCAATCGTCGGGATAGCCGATGCCGGGCTTCGTCTCGACATTGTTGAACCATGCGTATTCGACGCCTTCGCGGCTGGTCCATACATTCTTGCAGGTGACCGAGCAGGTATGACAGCCTATGCACTTGTCGAGATTGAGGATCATCGAGAGTTGAGCGCGGACTTTCATTTGGCGGCCTCCATCGTCTTCGCCGGCGCATCCAGCCAGTCGACATTTTTCATTTTGCGGACGATGACGAATTCATCGCGATTGGAGCCGACGGTTCCGTAATAGTTGAAGCCGTAGGATTGCTGCGCGTAGCCGCCGATCATGTGCGTCGGCTTCAGGACCGTGCGCGTCACCGAATTGTGGATGCCGCCGCGCTGGCCGGTCACTTCCGATCCCGGCACATTCACGATTTTCTCCTGCGCATGATACATCATGATCATGCCGGGCTTGACGCGCTGCGAGACGACGGCCCGCGCCGTCAGCGCGCCGTTCGAGTTGTAGGCCTCGACCCAGTCATTATCGACGATTCCTGCCGTCTTCGCGTCGGTCTCGGACAGCCAGACGATCGGTCCGCCGCGCGACAGGGTCAACATCAGGAGATTGTCCGTATAGGTTGAGTGAATGCCCCATTTCTGGTGCGGCGTGATGAAGTTGAGGAGGATTTCCTTTTCGCCGTTCGGCTTCCTCTCGCCCGTCGTCTTGGTGTCGATCGGCGGGCGATAGACGCAGAGCGTCTCGCCGAAGGCGCGCATCCACAAATGATCCTGATAGAGCTGTTGGCGGCCCGTCAGCGTCCGCCACGGGATCAGTTCGTGGACGTTTGTATAGCCGGCGTTGTAGCAGACTTTCTCCGACTCGATCCCTGACCATGTCGGCGAGGAAATGATCTTCCGCGGCTGCGCGACGACGTCGCGAAAGCGGATCTTCTCGTCCTCCTTCGGCAGCGCGAGATGCGAATGCTCGCGCCCGGTCGCCTTCGACAGCGCCTCCCAAGCCTTGACCGCGACTTCGCCATTGGTCTCCGGCGCGAGCATCAGGACGACTTCGGCGGCGTCGATGTCGCTGTCGATGCGGGCAAGGCCCTTGGTCGGCCCCTCTTCCGTGACGACGCCGTTCAGCGCCTTGAGATTTTCAACCTCGTGTTCGGTGTTCCAGGCGATGCCCTTGCCGCCATTGCCGATCTTGGCCATCAATGGCCCGAGCGCCGTGAAGCGCTTGTAGAGGCCCGGATAGTCGCGCTCGACGACCGCGACCGTCGGCATCGTCTTGCCGGGGATCGGCTCGACCTCGCCGCGTTTCCAGTCCTTGACGCCGAGCGGCTGCGCCAGTTCGCCGGGACTGTCATGCTGGATCGGGACGAGGACGACGTCCTTTTCGACGCCCAGGATCTCCGGCGCGACTTCCGAGAATTTCTTCGCGAGCCCTTTGAAGATCTCCCAGTCGCTGCGGCACTCCCAGAGCGGGTCCACCGCGCTGGTCAACGGGTGGATAAAGGGGTGCATGTCGGAGGTGTTGAGATCGTTCTTCTCGTACCATGTCGCCGTCGGCAGCGCGATGTCCGAGTAAACGCAGGTCGTCGACATACGGAAATCGATCGTGACGAGGAGATCGAGCTTTCCTTCCGGCGCCTCGTCGCGCCATGTCACTTCCTCCGGCTTCTGGCCGCCGGAGGCGCCAAGGTCCTTGCCTTGCACGCCGTGTGAAGTCCCGAGGAGATGCTTCAGGAAATATTCGTGCCCCTTGCCGGAAGAGCCGAGCAGGTTCGACCGCCACACAAAGAGATTGCGCGGCCAGTTCGCCGGATCGTCCGGATCGTCGCAAGACATTTTGAGGCGCCCCGCCTTCAGTTCGCGCGCGACATAGTCCTTGGCTTCCATGCCTGCCGCCGCCGCGTCCTTCGCGACCTGCAACGGATTTCGTTTCAGTTGCGGCGCCGAGGGCAGCCAGCCCATGCGTTCGGCGCGAGCGTTGAAATCAATGAGACTGCCCGACCATGTTCCTTCCGGCGCCAGCGGCGAGAGAATTTCGTCAAGACCGAGCGTCTCGTAACGCCATTGATCCGTGTGCGCGTACCAGCAGGAGGTCGAATTCATCTGCCGCGGCGGGCGCGCCCAGTCGAGCGCGAAGGCGAGCGGCAGCCAGCCGGTCTGCGGACGCAGCTTTTCCTGACCGACATAATGCGACCAGCCGCCGCCCGACTGGCCGACGCAACCGCACATCACCAGCATGTTGATGATGCCGCGGTAATTCATGTCCATGTGATACCAGTGGTTCAACCCCGCGCCGAGGATGACCATGGATTTGCCATGCGTCTTTTCGGCGTTGTCGGCGAAGGCGCGCGCCACCGCGATCACTTGCGCGCGGGAGACGCCAGTGATCTTTTCCTGCCATGCCGGCGTGTAGGGCGCATCGTCGTCATAGGACTTCGCGATTCCGGCGTCGCCAAATCCCCGATCGACGCCGTAATTGGCGACGAAAAGATCGAAGACCGATGTGACAAAGGTCTCGCCGTCCGCCAGCTGAAGTTTCTTGACCGGGACTTTGCGCTCGATGATGTCCGGGTGGTCCGTGCCGTGGAAATGGTCATGCTTGCGGTTGCCGAAATACGGAAAAGCGACCTGCGCGAATTCATCCTCGCGGCCTTTCAGCGTCAGCGCCAGCCTGGTTTCGGCGCCGCCCGCGGCGCGTTCTTCAAGGTTCCACTTCCCCAGCTCGCCCCATCGAAAGCCGATAGAGCCACGCGGGCAGACGATGTTTCCGGTCGCGCCATCGACGGCGACCGTCTTCCAGTCGGGATTGTTGGTCTCGTTGAGACTTCCGTCGAAATCGGACGCGCGCAGCAGCCGGTCCGGCACGAGACGCCCGTCTTTCCCGACGAGGCGCACCAGCATCGGCATGTCGGTGTATTTGCGCGCGTAATCCTCAAAATACGGCGTCTGCCGGTCGATGTAGAATTCCTTGAGGATCACATGGCCGAACGCCATCGCGAGCGCGGCGTCTGTCCCCTGTTTCGGCGACAGCCAGATGTCGCCGAATTTTGACGCTTCGGAATAGTCCGGGGATACGACGACGCATTTCGCGCCCTTGTAGCGGACCTCGGTCATGAAATGCGCGTCGGGCGTCCGCGTCTGCGGGACGTTCGATCCCCACAGCATCAGGAAGCCGGAATTGTACCAGTCGGCGCTTTCGGGAACGTCGGTCTGCTCGCCCCATGTCATCGGCGACGCGGGCGGCAAATCGCAATACCAGTCGTAGAAGGACATGCAGACGCCGCCGAGCAGCGACAGATAGCGCGAGCCCGCGGCGTAGGAGACCATCGACATCGCCGGGATCGGCGAAAAGCCGAAGACGCGGTCGGGGCCGTATTTCTTCGCGGTATAGGCGTTCGCCGAGGCGATGATCTCGTTCGCCTCCTCCCAGTTCGCGCGGACGAACCCGCCAAGGCCGCGCTGCTTCACATAAGAGGCGCGCTTCGCCGCATCCTCGACGATCGACGTCCAGGCGGCGATCGGTTCTTTCGTCGCGCGCGCCTCGCGCCAGAGCTTTAAGAGGCGCCCGCGGATCAGCGGATGCTTCAGCCGGTTGCCGCTATAGAGATACCAGGAGTAGCTCGCGCCGCGCGAGCATCCGCGCGGCTCGTGATTGGGGAGATCGGGACGCGTCCTTGGATAGTCCGTCTGCTGCGTTTCCCAGGTTACGATGCCGCCCTTCACATAAATCTTCCAGCTGCACGATCCTGTGCAGTTCGCGCCATGCGTCGAGCGAACGATCTTGTCGTGCTGCCAGCGCTTTCTGTAGCTGTCTTCCCAGGTGCGGTCGTCTCTTGTGACAACGCCGTGGCCGTTCGAGAATTCGCTGACGCGGTTCTTGAAGAAGGTCAGGCGATCGAGGAGATGGCTCATGCGGGTTCTCCCTGCGGCAGCGTCTCTATCAACGGCGCGGCCTTGCCGCGTTCGATGTCGTAGAGCACGCCGCCTTTCTTCGTGTAGACGGCGAAGGTGATCGCGGCGCAGACGACGTAGAAAATCAGGAAGCCGATCAGCGCCGCTTGCGGCCCGCCGGTCATCGCGATCGACGTGCCGTAGGATTTCGGAATGAAGAAGGCCCCATAGGCGGCGATCGCCGAGGTAAAGCCGATGATCGCGGCGGATTCCTTTTCCGCCTGGCGGAGGCGCGCCGGCGCGTCGAGCTTCGGCATCAGACGCGGCATCTGCGCGCGCATGATCACCGGGATCATCTGGAAAGTCGACGCATTGCCGACGCCGGTTGCGAAGAACAGCACGATAAACATCGCGAAGAACCCGGCGAAGTTCTTCGCCTCAAGGAAGTAGAGGACGCCGGCGACGCCGACGATCATCAGCAGGAACACCTGGAAAGTGACGCGGCCGCCGCCGAACCTGTCGGAGACCCATCCGGTCATCGAGCGCGACAGCGCGCCGACGAGCGGCCCGAGAAAGGCGAATTGCAGCGCGTTCACGTCCGGGAACTGCGTCTTCATCAGCAGCGGGAAGCCCGCCGAATAGCCGATGAACGACCCGAAGGTGCCCGTGTAAAGGACGCACATGATCCAGTTGTGCCGGCGTTGGAAGATCACCGACTGCTCGGCGAAGGACGCCTTCGCGTCGGCGAGGTCGTTCATGCCGAACCAGGCGAGCGCCGTCGACACGATCAGGAACGGGATCCAGATGAAGCCGGCGTTCTGCAGCCACAGCGCGCCGCCCTCCTTCGTCGCCTGCGGTTCGCCGCCAAGTGCGCCGAAAACGCCGGCGGTGATGACGATCGGGACGACGAACTGCATCGCCGAGACGCCGAGATTGCCGAGCCCGGCGTTCAACGCGAGCGCGTTGCCCTTCTCTTTCTTCGGGAAGAAGAACGAAATGTTCGACATCGACGAGGCGAAATTGCCGCCGCCAAGTCCGCAGAGCAGCGCCAGCACGAGGAAGATGAAATACGGCGTCTGCGGGTTCTGCACCGCGTAGCCGATGCCGAAGGCGGGGATCATCAGCGACGCCGTCGTCAAGGTCGTCCAAAGCCGTCCGCCGAAGATCGGCACCATGAAGGAATAGAAAATGCGCAAGGTCGCGCCGGAAAGGCCCGGCAGCGCCGCCAGCCAGAACAGCTGATCCGTGGTATAGGCAAAGCCGATCGACGGCAGCTTGGCGACGACGACGCTCCACACCATCCACACCGCGAAGGCCAGCAGGAGCGCCGGGATCGACAGCCACAGATTGCGATTGGCGATTCTGCGGCCTTTTTCCGCCCAGAATTTATCGTCCTCCGGGCGCCAGTCCTCGATGAGCGGCGAGATCGCGCGGCCGCGTTCCTTCGTGTGAATCTCCTGCATCTCGGGAAATTCTGGCAGCGCGCCCAGCTCTTTCGACAGCGCCTTTCTCTCCATATGCAGGATCGAGAAATGCATCCATGCGAGCGCGACGCCGACAATGCCGAAGAGCAGCATGAAGCAACTCGTCCAGACGCCGGTAAGGTCGTTCATCACGCCGAAGAGAATCGGCAGGATGAACCCGCCAAGGCCGCCGATCATGCCGACAAGGCCGCCGACAGCGCCGACATGACCGGGGTAATAGACCGGGATGTGCTTGTAGACGGCCGCCTTGCCGAGCGACATGAAAAAGCCGAGGCCGAAAATCGCCACCATAAAGGGCGCGATGCCCATCTCGGTCGAGAATGCGATCGGCCCTTCGATGCCGTGAATGACATAGTCCGTCTTCGGATAGGACAGCATGAAGAGAAACAGCAGCGACGCGCCAAAGGTCGCATACATGACCTTGCGCGGCCCGATCTTGTCGGAGAGATGGCCGCCATAGATCCGGAACAGGCTCGCCGGGATCGAGTAGAACGCCGCGACCATGCCGGCCGTCTTGATGTCAAAGCCGTAAACGCCGACGAGGTAGCGCGGGAGCCACAGCGCCAGCGCGACGAACGCGCCGAAGACGAAGAAATAATAGAGCGAGAAGCGCCAGACCTGGAGATTTTTCAGCGGCTCCAGCTGCAGCAGCGTTCCTTGCGCCTTCGCGCCCGATTTGCGCCGCGCGACCTGCGCCGGGTCATCCTTGGTGACCATCCAGAAAATGATTGCGACAACAACGAGCGCGCCCGCCCACATTTTGGCGACCGCTTCCCAGCCATAGGCGACCATCACGAAGGGCGCGATGAATTTCGTCACCGCCGCGCCGACATTGCCGGCGCCGAAAACGCCGAGCGCCGTTCCCTGTCTTTCCGTCGGGAACCATTTCGACACATAGGCGATGCCGACCGCGAACGAGCCGCCGGCGATGCCGACGCCAAGCGCGGCGATCAGGAATTCCGGATAGGTGTCGGCGAAGGTCAGCAGAAACGTCGCCAGCGCCGCCGACAGCATCACGGCGACATAGACCAGCCGCCCGCCATATTGGTCGGTCCAGATGCCGAGGATCAGCCGGATCAGCGAGCCGGTCAGAATCGGCGTGCCGATGAGAAGGCCGAATTCGGTCTCGCTGAGGCCGAGGTCGTTTTTGATCTGGACCCCGATGATCGAGAAGATCGTCCAGACGGCAAAGCAGGCGGTGAACGCGAAGGTGCTCGCCCACAGGGCTGTTTGACGCTGTACCGGTGAAACAGTGTCGGTCGTCGGCATGTCGGCCATCCCTTGTCGCCGGCGCGCGCATCGCGCCGGATCCGTGGGGCCGAATTTCGCGCGATCGGTCGAACGCGCTTGAGCGAGATCAAGTTTGGCGGCTGACGCGGAGAAACAAGCCGCGCGTTTGAATTCATGGGCCGCCGGATTGAAGGGCTTCGGCCTTTTACTTGACAAATATCAAGCGCTGGGCGACGACTGCGCGCGTGCGGGAGGCGGGCGGCGAGATGATGCGCGCAGAGGACAGGCAGAAGGTCCGCGACCTCCGGCTGTTCCGGGACATCGACGACGCGGCGTTCGACGCCCTGCTCGCCGGCTCCTATCTGCAACGGTTTCCGACGCATGTCGTCTTGATCCGCGAAGGCGATCCGGCGGATTTCCTGCATGTCGTCGTCGGCGGCGCGGTCGAACTTTTCAGCGGCAGGAACGGCTCTGAAAGCACCATGGATATCGTGCGCCCCGTCTCGACCTTCATTCTCGCCGCCGTCATCAAGGATGCGCCCTATCTGATGTCGGCGCGCACCATTGAGGCGTCTGATATACTGATGATCCCCTCGTCGAACCTGCGCGAGGGGATCGCCAGCGACCCGGCGCTCGGCCTTGCGATGGTGACGGAACTCGCCGGCTGCTACCGGGCGGTCGTCAAATCCAACAAGAACCTCAAACTGCGCAGCGCCGTCGAACGCCTTGCGAATTACCTCCTGCGCCTTGACGCCGATCAGGGCGGAACCGGGCGCACCGACCTGCCGATTGAAAAGCGCGTGCTCGCCTCGCTGCTCGGCATGACACCGGAGAACTTGTCACGCGCTTTTGCGACGCTGAAGCCATACGGCGTCAGCGTCACCGGCACCGCGATCGAGTTGACGAAAATCGAGGACCTCAAGCGCCTCGCCAAGCCGACGCCGCTGGTCGACGATCCGGACGCCTAAGCGTTCGAGCGCCGACCTGCGAGCGTAAACGCCAGCGCGGCCATGTTGACGCCCATCAGCGCACCCATGATGTGCCATGAGGTCGGCGCGCCGGTCGCCGCCGCCAGCAATTCCGCGACAATCGCCGCCATCGCCAGCGGCAGGGCG
>JBGSNB010000493.1:0-1783 GCA_041739835.1 Parvularculaceae bacterium
GCCGGCGACGGCGCGGCGATCGCGATCTGCACCAACAAGCGGGAACAGTGGGCGCGCGCGCTGATCGACGCGCTGGGACTTGCCGATTATTTTCAGACGGTTGTCGGCGCGGACACGTCGGGCGCGGCCAAACCCGATCCCCGACCCGTCCGCCGCGGCCTCGCCGACACCGGCAATTCCGTCGGGGTCTTCATCGGCGACAGCGACACCGACATCCGGGCGGCGGAGGCGGCCGGCCTTCCTTGCCTTGCCGCCCTGTACGGCTATGGCCCGCTCGATCTTTGCGAGCAGGCATTCGCGCTGTTTTCGCATTTCGATGAAACGCCGGCTTTGGTGCGCCTTGCGGCAGGCCGGGGCTAAAGTCCTAGCCGGCGGCGCCAAGGCCGATGCGGCGCGGCATGCCGTTGACCATGTCGCTTCGGACATCGGTGCGAGACGAGCGCATCGTTGAAACAAACCCTTCCGGCTTCATTTCGACCGAAACGTCGAATCCGCGCTTGCGCCAGAACTCCTGGATCTTGGCGGCGAGCCGGGCGGCGCCGTCATCCGTGCAAAGATCAGACATGCCTCACCTCGAAAAGCGTTTTGCGACCGACCTGAGGCCCAGATTATAAGGCAATCTGATTTTTTCAAGCTACCGCAAAAAAATTTGATCATATTGTTTTAAAGTTTTTCGCCCTTTTTCCGTGATTTATTTGCTGCACTGCAGCAACGCTTGCACAAAGGAGCCCGGCTGATATATAAGTACATCTTATATTTCGTCCGGATCCTGCATGAATGATGCTGGCGACCGCCTGTCCGCAAGCGACCCGCTGCTGATCGGCGACCGTATACGCGAGGCGCGCAAGAAGGTCGGCCTGTCGCAGGTCGATCTCGCCAAGCGCATCGGCGTCACCCAGCCGGCCGTCGCCAATTGGGAAAGCGGCGTTCATGATCCGCGACGCCTGATGCTCGCCAAGATCGGCGAAGCGCTGCAGGTCTCGCCGGAATGGCTGGCGAGCGGTGCGCGCTCGGTCGTCGAGGCCGACAAGCATCCGGCCGCCGCTTATATCCGCCGCCCGCTGCAGCACACGCCGGTGATCAGTTTCGCCGACGCCGCGCGTCTGCTCGCTGACCCGCGCGCCGATCCCCATGCGATGGCGGAGGACTACATTCCGGTGACGTCGGGAGCCGAAAAGATCTTCGCGCTTTTCGTCGACGACGAAGCAATCGATCTCGCCTTTCCCAAGGATACGCTGGTCGTCATCGATTACGCCGACCGGCGGCCGATCGACGGCGCCTTCGCGCTGTTCGCGTTTGACGAATTGCCGTTCATTCGCCGCTGGCGCGACAATCCCGCGCGGCTCGAACCGGCGTCGTCAAGCGCCTCCTTCGGGCCGATCTATTTCGATGCGGCGCCGTCGGTCATCGGCTGCGTGCGCGTCTCCATCCGGTTCCACTAGCGATTCAGGCGGCGGCGGGCGCGTGCAGGCGAAGCGTCGCGGGAATTTCCTCAATTGTCGCCGTATAGTCGCGGCGGACGTCGCGCAGCAGCGCCGGCAGCGCCGCCAGATCGGACGCTTGACGCTCTATTTGCGCGCAAGCCTCGCCGAGGCGACGCGCGCCGACATTGAAGGACATGGATTTCAAAGCATGCGCGGCGCTGGCGATTTCCTTCGGATCGCGCGCGCGCGCCGCGCGCGCAAGACGCAGCATCGCTTCCTTCGAATGCGTGCGGAAAAGATCAAGCGCGCGCGCCACGAGGTCGCCCCTTCCCGACTGCATGGCGGCGAGTTCTTGCAAT
>JBGSNB010000608.1:0-8896 GCA_041739835.1 Parvularculaceae bacterium
GCGCTTGCGCAGGCGAGCGGGACATGCGCCGCCTCGGCGAGTGCGATGCGGCCGATGATTTCATCCGGATGCGTCGGATTGGCCGACGTCGTCATGGGGCCATGCGGGCTCGCCCCGTCGATGATCGGCCCATAGGCGCGATTGGCGGCCAGCGCTTCGCCGACCGCGAGCTGCAATTGCTCCGCGTCGTCGGGATCCGTTTCGTCCCAGCCCTCCGCAAGCAGGCGGGACCCCGAAAACAGATCGCGCGGCGCCGGGATCGCCGTATTCGGAATGATATTGAACGCTTTCACCTCTTCGAGCGGATCGGCGACAATCGCGTCAATCGAGAGGTCCGGATCGAACAGCTGGTTGACGAAAGAGGAATTGGCGCCGTTTTCGAGGAGACGCCGCACAAGGTAAGGCAAGAGCTCCTTGTGGCCGCCGACCGGCGCGTAAATGCGCGATCTGAGGCCCGCACCCAACAGGCTGTCATGCAGCGCTTCGCCCATGCCATGCAGGCGCTGCAGCTCATAGTCGCGAATGTCGCCCGCCATCTCCCGGACAAGCGCCGCGGTCAGCGCGTTGTGGGTTGCAAATTGCGGATAGATAATGTCGGCGTTGGCGAACAGTTTTCGCGCGCAGGCCTGATACGACACATCGGTCAGCGCCTTTCGCGTGAAGACGGGATAGGAGGCAAGGCCCATCATTTGCGCGCGCTTGATTTCGCCGTCCCAGTAGGCGCCTTTGACAAGGCGGACCATGATCCGGCGTCCGCGATCGCGGGCGAGCGCGGCGAGCCAGTCGATGACGAAAGGCGCCCGGCGCTGATAGGATTGGACGACGACGCCAAAACCGTCCCAGCCGTCGAGCTTTGGGTCGCGCATCATCATCTCGATGAGATCTAGAGATATATCGAGGCGCGCGGACTCCTCGGCGTCGACATTGAAGCCGATATTCAGCTCCTTCGCCTGAAGAGCGAGCGCCTGCGCCCGTTCGCCAAGTTCCCGCAACACGCGCGCACGTTTTGGATATTCGTAGCGCGGATGCAGCGCGGAGAGTTTCACGGAAATGCCGGGATTGTCGGTTGAGCGCGCGCACTTCGCCGAGACGCCGATTTCGGCGATGGCGTTCTCGTAGTCGCGAAAATATTTCTCGGCGTCGGCTTCGGTGTGCGCCGCTTCCCCGAGCATGTCGAAAGAGAAATTATAGCCCTTACGCGCCAGATCGCGCGCGCGCCTTTGCGCTTCGCCGATCGTCTCGCCGAGGACGAAATGTTCGCCCATGATCTTCATCGCTTGCGCGACGGCGCCGCGGATGACCGGCTCGCCAACACGGTCGAGGAGGTCTTTGGTCGCCTTGACGACCCGCCGCGTCGGGTCCGCGCCTTCGATTTCGTCAAGCCACGCGGCCGTCAGCATCAGCGCGCGGGTCGAGAAATTGACCAGCGGGAAGGGGCTCATGCCCTTGTGCGCCGCCCAGTCGCCGGCTTCGACCTTGTCCTTGATAAGGGCGTCGGCCGTCGCCGCGTCCGGGGTCCGGAGAAGCGCTTCGGCAAGCCGCATCAAGGTGACGCCTTCCGCGGTCGACAGCCCGTATTCCTGCAGGAACTTGTCGATCAGACTTGACCGCGACGCCTGAGCCCGCGCTTCGCCGACGAAAGCCGCGGCTCTCGCTTGCGCCGCGCGGCGGACGGACGGCGCAAGCGCGGCGTCCTCAAGGAGCGCCCGCGCCCGCAGCGTTTCGTCGGCAAGGGCATGAGCGCGGATTGCAGCGCGCAGTTCGGAGAGGCCGGCGGCGTCAGTCATGGGGGTCGCCTGAAAGCAGAGGAAAGCGGCCTCGCAATAGCGTGAAGCGTCGGGACTGTCATGTCTCGCCGGAAGGGCGCAAATCTACTGCGGCGCAACATTGCGTGAGGCCCAGCGGGCGCTTAGGTAGACCATTCTAGATGGCCCGCTTTAGGCTTTCTGGCCGCCCGTTCCAGCCCGGAGAAGGACCTTTCCATGACTGACGCTTTCGTCTTCGACGCCGTTCGGACCCCGCGCGGGAAAGGGAAGTCGGACGGGAGCCTTCATGAGGTCACCCCGGTGCAGCTTGCGACGCAGGTGCTTGAATCCCTGCGCGACAGAAATAAGCTCGACACCGCCCAGGTCGAAGACGTCGCCATGGGCGTCGTGTCGCCTGTCGGCGAACAGGGCGCGGTCATCACCCGAACCGCGGTCCTGAACGCCGGGTTCGCCGAAACCACCGCCGGCATCCAGGTCAACCGTTTCTGCGCTTCGGGACTCGAAGCGATCAATATCGCTGCGGCCAAAGTCAAATCCGGCGAGGCCGACCTCACCGTCGGCGGCGGCGTCGAATCGATGAGCCGTGTGCCGATGGGTTCCGACGGCGGCGCCTGGCCGGTCGACCCGGCGGTGGCGTTCAAGACCTATTTCGTGCCGCAGGGTATTTCAGCCGACCTTATCGCCACCAAATACGGGTTCTCGCGCGATGACGTCGACGCCTACTCCGTCGAAAGCCACAAGCGCGCGGCGAAGTCCTGGAAAGAAGGACGATTCAAGAAATCAATTGTCGCGGTGAAGGACGTGATGGGCGTCGATCTGCTTGATCGCGACGAAACGATCCGCCCGGAAACCGACATGCAGGCGCTCGGCGCGCTTGCGCCCTCTTTCGCGATGCTCGGCGAAAATTTCGGCTTCAACGCCGTGGCGCTGCAGAAATATCCCGAGATCGAGAAGATCAACCATGTGCATCACGCCGGCAATTCATCCGGCATCGTCGACGGCGCGGCGGCGGTCTTGATCGGCAACAAGGAAGCCGGCGCAAGGGCTGGCCTGAAGCCGCGCGCGCGCATCGTCTCGATGGCGTCGATCGGCGCCGAGCCGACGATCATGTTGACGGGGCCGGAATTCGCCGCGCAGAAGGCGCTGAAGCGCGCCGGCATGACCGCGAAAGACATCGACCTTTGGGAATTGAACGAGGCCTTCGCTTCGGTCGTGCTGCGATTCATGCAGGCGCTGGATATCGACCATTCGAACATCAACGTGAACGGCGGCGCAATCGCGATGGGCCACCCGCTCGGCGCAACCGGCGCCATGATTTTCGGGACGATGGTCGATGAACTCGAACGCTCGGGCAAGTCGACAGCGCTCGTCACGCTTTGCATCGGCGCCGGCATGGGCACCGCGACGATCATCGAACGCATTTAACTTCAGCATAGACGGAACAAAAACATGTCCGACCAAGCGATGACAGTTGCCGTGGACGCCGACGGCATTGCGCTCGTCACGATTGACCTCAAGGGCCAATCGATGAACGTCTGGAACGAAGCGCTGATGACGGAGTTCGCGGCGTTTGTTGAACGCCTCTGTTCTGACGCGGCGATCAAGGGCGCGGTCATCACGTCATCGAAGCCTTCAGGCTTCCTTGCCGGCGCCGATCTCAGGATGCTCGGCGGCGGCGGAGTCAGCGCGGGCGCATCCACGCCAAGAGAGATCTTCGAACGCCTTTTCAACCTCAACTCGATGCTCCGCAAGCTCGAGACGAGCGGTATTCTGGCGAAGAAACTCCAGAAGGGCGAGGCTTCGGCGAAGCCCGTTGCAGCCGCGATCAACGGCCTTGCCCTCGGCGGCGGGCTGGAGCTTGCGCTCGCCTGTCACTATCGCGTTTGCGCGGATGATCCGAAGATCCAGCTCGGCGTGCCGGAAGTGAAGGTTGGCCTGTTGCCCGGCGGCGGCGGCACGCAGCGCCTGCCGCGGCTCGCTGGTCTTCAGAACGCCGCGATGCTGGCGACGCAGGGCAACCCGATCGATCCGGCGACCGCCAAGCAGCAGGGTATCATTCACGACATCGCGCCTGCCGCCGAGATCGTCGCCAGAGCGAAGGCGTGGGTGAGGGCGAACCCGAAAGTCACGCAGCCCTGGGACAAGCAGGGTTTCAAATATCCCGGCGGCGCCGGCCCCACCCATCCGGCGGCAGTGCAGTTTCACATGGCGTCGAACGCCATGGCGCAGCGGGAGACGCAGCACAATTATCCGGCGGTCCAGCACATCCTCTCTTGCCTCTATGAAGGCTCGGTCGTTCCCTTCGACACCGCAATCCGCATCGAGTCGAAATATTTCGGCAAGCTGCTGGCGAGTCCGCAGGCGCGCAATATGATCCGCACGCTGTTCATCAACAAGCAGGCGGCGGAAAAGGGCGAGCAACGCCCGAAGGGCGTCGAGAAAACGTCGATCCGGAAGGTTGGCGTTCTAGGCGCCGGCATGATGGGCGCCGGCATCGCCTATGTGACGGCGAAGGGCGGTGCCGAGGTCATCCTGCTCGACCGCGATCTCGCCTATGCCGAAAAGGGCAAAGCCTACTCCGTCGGGATCGTCGAGAAGGGCGTATCGAGGGGCAAGGTATCGAAGGAAAAAGGCGACGAATTGCTGGCGCGGATCAAGCCGACGAGCGACTATAACGACCTTAAAGACGTCGACATGATCATCGAAGCGGTTTTCGAGGACCCAGATGTCAAGTCGGACGTCATCAAGAAGACGGAATCTGTCATCGGCAAGTCCGTGATTTTCGCGTCTAACACCTCGACTCTGCCGATCACCGGCCTTGCGAAAAATTCGGCGCGGCCCGACCAGTTCATCGGCATTCACTTTTTCTCGCCGGTCGACAAGATGCCGCTCGTCGAGATCATTCCGGGCGAGAAATCCGGCGACCGGTCGCTGGCGGCGGCGCTCGACTATGTCGCGATGATCAAGAAGACGCCGATCGTCGTCAAGGACACCCGCGGCTTTTACACCAATCGCGTGGTGCCGCCTTACCTCAACGAGGCGATGCTGATGGTGAAGGAAGGCATTGCGCCGGCCCTGATCGAAAACGCCTCGAAGATGCTCGGCATGCCGGTCGGCCCGCTGGCGCTTGTCGACGAGACGTCGCTTGAACTTGGAAAGCGCGTCATGGAATCGACGAAGAAAGAACTCGGCAAGGGCTACAAGCCTTCCGGCGTTGAAGACCTTCTCCATGTGATGGTCGACAAGCTCGGCCGTCTCGGGCGCAAATCCGGCGGCGGATTTTACGATTATCCGGCCGACGGCAAAAAATCGCTGTGGAAAGGCGTTTCCGAATATTTTCCGCCTGCGAAAATTCAGCCGAGCGGCGACGAAGTCAAGGAACGCATTCTCTATGCGCAGCTCATTCCGGCGGCGCAGTGCTACGCCGACGGCATCGTGCACGATCCGCAATCGGCCGATCTTGGCGCGATTTTCGGCTGGGGATTTGCGCCGTGGACTGGCGGCCCGATGAGCTATATCGACACCATCGGCATCGACGCGTTCGTCCGGAAAGCCGAAAGTCTCGGCCAGAAATACGGCGCGCGCTTCAACCCGCCGCAGAAATTCCGTGACATGGCGGCCAGGAAGGAAACGCTCTACAAGGCGGCCTAGCGTCAAGGCGGCGCGGATAGCAGGTTCAGGAGCCGGGGGCCATGCTGAGATCGATCACATCCGTGCTGGTCGGCGTCGTCGTCGGCGCATTGCTCGTTTTCATCGTGCAGTTGTTTGCGCATCAGTTTTTTCCGGCGCCGGCCGGCTTTGACGCGACAAATCCGGAAGCGGTGAAGTCGCTGCCTTTCGCGACAAAGTTCTCGGTTCTGGTTTCGTGGTGGGCGGGCGCCTTTGGCGGCGGCGTGCTCGCCTCGCTGATCGCACGGCGCTGGGCCCCAGCTGTGTGGGTTGTCGCCGTGACGATCCTGCTGTTTGCGGCGACCAATTTCTCGGCATTCCCGCATCCCTTGTGGATGATGGTCGGATCGATCCCGGCGACCACGCTCGGCGGCTGGCTGGCGATCAAGGCGACGCGAGCCAATTATGGTCGCCCGCCTGCGTCGCCAAAGTCCGGCCTGCTGTGATGAGAGACTGAGTGACCGACACGCCCGTACCGGCCGCAACGGTCTTGCTCTTGCGTGACAAGCCGGCGTTCGAAGTGCTGATGATCGCCCGCCACGAAAAATCGGCGTTTGCCGGCGGCGCACTGGTGTTTCCTGGCGGGCGGGTGGATCCCGGCGATCGCGATCCCGCCTGGGCCGACCATGCGGACGGGCTCGCGAAAGAACCGCAGATCGCCGCCGCGCAGATCGCCGCCATCCGTGAGGCCTATGAGGAAGCGGGCGTCCTCGTCGCACGGGATTCGGACGGCGACGTCGCGTCTGGCGCTCTCGCGCTGGCGCTCAGCGACTGGCGCGCCAAGGTTGAAAGCGACGACCGGCTTTTCCTCGATCTCATCCGGCGCGCAGGCCTCCGCCTTGCGGGCGATCAGTTGCATCTCTTTTCGCACTGGATCGCGCCGCCGGCGCTGCACCGGCGTTTCGATACGCTGTTTTTCGCCGCGCGTTTTCCGGAAGGACAGCAGGTGCTGGAAGATGGCGAAGAAGCGACAGAAGCGCTGTGGATCTCGCCGCGGGACGCCATTGCAGCGCGCGCGTCCGGGGTGCGCAAGATCATATTCCCGACCGTCCGCAATCTCGATTTGCTGTCAGTTTCGTCTTCGGCAGAGGACGCCTTCGCCTTCGCGGCGCGCCGGCCGATCCGGCCCGTCATGCCGGAGCTTAAAATGCGCGCCGGCAAGGCGATGCTGACGATTCCGGATGATCTCGGTTATCCGGTCACCGAGGAGCCGGTCGAAACGGCGACGCGCTATTGATCGGCGATCACGTAGATCTCGCCGTCGATGCCGACGATATAGAGATTGCCGGCGGCGTCTTCCCCGAAACTCGCAATTGAATCGATAACGCCAAGATCGGGTGCGAAGTCGGCGTTCCGGCGTACGAATGTCGAGGCCGCAAGCGTCGTTCCTTGCGCAATCGAGGACGCCTCGATTGACCAGATATTGTCGCTGATGAAGTCGGCGAACACATAGCCGCCCTGCAGCGGCGCAATCGGTCCGCGGTAGACATAACCGCCGGTGATCGAATTTCCCTGCGTCGGTCCGCTTCCATGGGCGTATTCCGCAATCGGGGACGTCATGCCGGCCGTCGATCCGCCCTGATTGACGCGCGTCCCTTCAAGGATCGGCCAGCCGAAATTGAGGCCTGCTTCGTTCGGGCGGATGAGATCGACTTCCTCGATTGCGCCTTGGCCGACATCGCCGATGAAGAGGTTGCCGGTCTGACGATCGAAGCTCGCGCGGAAGGGGTTCCTGAGGCCATAGGCGTAGATTTCAGGGCGGCCGCCGCCGCCGGCGAAGGGATTGCCGGCCGGTATCCGATAGTCGCGCAGCGGATCTGCCGGAAAATCATCGGCGGACGGATCGAGGCGCAGAATCTTGCCGAGCAGCGAATTGAGATTTTGTCCGTTGCCGAAAGGGTCGTTGGAGCCGCCGCCGTCGCCGAGTGCGACATAAAGCAGATTGTCGGGACTAAAACCGAGCCAGCCGCCATTGTGGTTCGAAGCCGGCTGCGCCGCCGTCAGGATTACATCGGCCGTCGAGGGATCTGCAAGATCGGCGTTGACGGTCGATCGCCGGTACCGACGGATCTCGGTGTCGCCGGCGAGATTGGTGACGTTCACATAGAAAACGCCGCTGGTCGCAAAATCGGGCGCAAGCGCCATGCCGAGCAATCCGCGTTCGTCATTGAAAGAAATGGTCGATCCGATGTCCAGAAATGGCGTCGCATTGAGCAGCCTGGTGTCGAGATCGAGGATCTCGACCTGCCCCTGCTTTTCGACAATGAAAACCCGGTTCGAGCCGTCGCCCCGCGAAAGCAGAAATAGCGGCTGATTGAGGCCGACGGCGACACGGCGAGCGCGGAGATTTTCCGCGGCGTTGGCGACGGTGACCCGGAGATTGAGACTGGCCGTCAAGGCGCCGTCGCTCGCCTGCAATGTTATTTCATAGACATTGTCGGCATTGGCGTCCGTCGGCGCTTCGAAATCCGGAGCGGCGAGGAAGCTGAGCGCGCCGGCGCCGGTGAGGGAGAAGCGGGCGCTGTCGGCGCCGCCAGCGATCGAAAAGGCGATTGCATCACCTTCGGGGTCGGTCGCCGTTGCGGTGTAAAAAGGCCCTGTGGCGTTCTCGGCGACCGTGACAGACGCCGAGGAATTGAACATAGGCGCCCGGTTCGTGGGCGACGGCGCATTGGAGCCGCCGCCCGAGCAGGCTGCGGGCAGGATCGCCATGAATGCGATTGCGGGAAGAATGTTACGCATTCTCCATCTCCGTTTTTTCGCGACATCTGACATCAGTCGCAATTAAGATCCGGCGACAGGAATGTCGGCAATTTAAACTTCCGCAGGGGTCGCCCTGCGCTGGAGAATTCGCCGGGTCCATTCGAGCGCAATCAGGTCATAAAGCCCATGCGCGATCATGGCGGCGACAAGACTGCCGCTGAGCCAGAAGACGACGCCGAGATAGGCGCCGACGCATCCGGCGGCGAGGGCGTAGATCAGCGACCGCGCATGCAGCGCCCCAAAGAGAAGATTTGGCAGAATAATCGCCGCCGCCAACGGAAGATGTTGCTCGGCGGCGGTCTGGAAAACGCCGCGAAACAGCAATTCCTCGCCAATGCCGGCGACGATCGCGAGAAGGACAATCCGCCAGCGCGTGAATGCAAAGCCGATATCGCCGAAGAACTCGATTTGCGACTGGCGAAAGGCCGAAATCGGCGCCCAGCGCGTTTTCATGATCCAGACCAGCAAGGCCAGCGGAGGCGCCGTCGCGACGACGCCGATTGCGATCGCCTCTGGGCGCGCGCCCATCCGCTCGGCGAGATCGATCGGGACCGCCCCGACAATCAGCATCGAAGCGGGGGCGAGGAGCGCGCCGAGCGCAAGAGTCGTCCAGAAGGCGCGGCCGTCATCGCCGCCATTCGAGCGCGCCAGCACTACCGGCGCCGCTTCATGCCGCCCAAGAGGCCGCGCACGATCTC
>JBGSNB010000618.1:0-2200 GCA_041739835.1 Parvularculaceae bacterium
CGATCTCGCGCGTCGTTCCTGCCGCCGCCGGGAAAAAGCGTCGCCGAACGCTGCGCCGATGGGCTCGCGATGCACGAAATCGATCTGGAGCGCGGCGCGGTCCTTGAGCGCGGCTGCGTCTATCTCGTCGAACTCGCCGAAAGATTGCGCCTGCCGTCGCATCTCGCGGGCGCCGCCAATCCCAAGAGCTCGACCGGGCGCATCGACGTGTTCGTGCGGCTTGTCATTGACAGCGCCGGCGGCCGCCGCGTCGCCTTCGACGAAGTTCCCGCCGGCTATGAGGGGCCGCTTTACGCCGAGATCAGCCCGCGCACTTTCTCGATCCTGGTGCGCGAAGGGTCGAGCCTCAACCAGCTGCGGCTGAAACGCGGCGCGCCGAAACTCGAGGATGCAGCGCTGAAGGCGTTGCACGCAGATCAGCCGTTGATCGACGGACCGGCGGACATCGAGGGCGGCATCGGGCTCAGCGTCGATTTGAAATCGTTGTCAGGCCCGATCGGCTGGCGCGCCCGCCGCCACGCCGCGCTGATCGATGTCGATGCGCCGGCGGCGCTCGAGGCGGAGGACTATTTCGAGGCGATCGAGGCGCCGCGCTCAGGGTTCATCATTCTCGATCCCGACGAATTCTACATCCTCGCCTCGCGCGAGGCGCTGTCGATCCCGCCGGACTTCGCCGCGGAAATGACGCCGATCAGCCCCGGTCTTGGCGAATTTCGCGTGCATTATGCCGGCTTCTTCGATCCGGGTTTCGGCTGGAGCGAACGAGGTCCGAATGGCAGCCGGGCGGTGCTTGAAGTCCGGAGCCATGACGCCGCCTTCGTCCTTGAGCACGGGCAACTTGTCGCGCGGCTCGTTTATGAGAGAATGGCGACGCGTCCGGCGAAGATTTACGGCGCCGGCGTCGCCTCAAACTATCAGGGGCAAGGCCTTAAACTTTCGAAACACTTCAGGTAAACAACGCTCATGATCTTCGAGTTCCTCTCCATGCTGATGATGCAGACGCCGGCCGGCGGCGACCTGCCGCCGACGCGCCGGATCGATCCCTATGCGCTGTGCGCCTGTCCGCAAGCGGACGATCAACAGCGCGTCAATTTCACCGGCTATGCGACAGACGCGGAGCTGACGCTCGGCGAGGACGGACGCAGCGCCGAGGCGCGTCAGGCGACGATCTTTCGCGTGACCAAGGGGCGAAGCGCCGAGATCCCGGAATTCGCAAAGGTCTGGCACGTCACCAATCCCGCCAAATGCGGCGTCAAATTCGATTACGGCAGGCGCTATGACGTCACCGCGATCCGGCGGGACGACGGCGCGCTCGAGACCAATTGGTGCGAGATGGGCAAGACGACGGCGGCGAGATAGCCGCTATTTCGAAAAGACGGCGACAAGATTGTTCGCGGGCATGTCGATGACGTGCTCGAGCGTAAACCCGCACGCCTTCGCAAGGGGAGCGATCTGCCGCTCGAGATCGCGCACGCCCCAGCGCGGATCGCGCGATTTCAGCGACGCGTCGAAATCGGCGTTTGACGACGCGGAATGGACGCCGTCGCGCGAAAACGGTCCGTAGAGAAACAGTCTGCCGCCGGCCCCTAACAGCTGCCCGGCGCCGGCGACGAGCCCGGCCGCGGCCTCGAACGGCGCAATATGAATCATGTTGATCGAGACGACGCCGTCCGCCCGCCCGAAAAAGAGATGCCAGTCCGCATGCGTCACATCGGCTTCGTGCGGCGCTGCGACATTGGCGAGGCCAAGATGCGCGGTCCACGCGGCGATCGACGCCCGCGACGCAGGATCGGGATCGCCCGGCCGGAAGAAGAGGCCGGTCGCCGCCGCCGCAAGATGCGCGACATGCTCGCCGGTTCCTGAGCCGACTTCGACGATGACGCCCGCGGACGGCATGGTCCGGAGAAAGGCATCGCGAATAGGGCCCTGATTCCGCGCGGCCGAGGGCGAGAACAGTCGCCCCTCCTCGCAGGCGCGCGCCTCCAGCGCGATTTCCTTCTGCGGCGGCTTTTTCATTCGGCCTTATCCTGCAGGAATGAAAACGCCCGCCGCGGGGAAGGCGGCGGGCGCGTAAGAAATTCAGCGGCGAGGGTCAGTCATTCTTGCCGATCGGCGCGCCCCAGGCGTCGTCGTCTTCATAGCCGGTCTTCGGCGCGTTCGGATCGGTCGGCGCAGCGTAGGGATCGCCCGGCGCCGTTTG
>JBGSNB010000552.1:0-2150 GCA_041739835.1 Parvularculaceae bacterium
CGCCGGCGTTGATGACCGGGCAGCGGATGCGGCGGGCCAGCTCGTCATGGACCTTGGGCTCCTTGTGGCGGACGATGACGGCGTGCGCGCCCATCGCGGCCAGCGTCTGTGTGGTGTCGATGAGGCTCTCGCCCTTGTTCACCGAGGAAGCGGCGATCGGCACGTTGAGGACGTCGGCCCCGAGTTTCTTGCCGGCGAGTTCGAATGACAGATTGGTCCGCGTCGAATCCTCGAAGAAGAGATTGATCTGCGTTTTGCCGGCAAGCCGCTGCGGCGGGCGGACGCCGGCATTGAGGAAGCCCGCGTAATATTCGGCGAGGCCCAGAACATGCTCGATCTCGGCGTCGGAGAAATCGTCGATATTGATAAGGTTGGCGGCGGCGAAGCCGCCGGCCGGCGGCGAGGGGCGTTCAGCGAAATCCATGAGCGCGCGTTCTACAGGGCGGCCCGCCCTTTCCGCAATCGGCTCACGCGGCCTTGCCGGACTTCATCATCCACAGGACGCCGGCGCAAAGCACGGCGATGTCGATGAGGAACATCACGGGCAGCGCCGTCGGCCCGCCATTCTGCAGATAATTGGCGCCGCCAAGGACAAGGCCGGCCGCGACCGCCGCGATCGAGGCGAGGACTGCGCGCCGGCCGCCCTTGCGCAGAAAGACCCCTAGGCCCCCGTAAAGCGCGCCAAACGCGGCGAGCGGGATCTTCAGCTCCGCCGGCGCGCCGACCGCCGCGACGACAAGGTGCAAGACCCCGGTTGCGATCAGCAGGATCGACATCAGGTTTTTGAGTTTTTCCGGCGTCATGGCATTCCCTCCCTTTGGGCGCCGAGACTTCTCAATCGGTCTATCGCGCCTTGAAGGATGAATGTCGCCGCCGATTCGTCAATTTTCGCAGCCCGTTTCGCGCGGCTGGCGTCGAGCGCGATGAGGCTTTTTTCCATCGCGACCGTCGACAGCCGCTCGTCCCAGAGCGCCACCGGCATCGCCAGCGTCCGCGACAGATTGCGGGCGAAGGCCCTGGTCGATTGCGCCCGCGCGCCCTCCGATCCGTCCATGTTTCGCGGCAAACCGAGCACGAATCCGACCACGCCGCGCGCCGCCGCCAGCCGCGAGAGCGCGTCGGCTTCCGCCTTGAATCTCGACCGGCGAATGGTGAGGACAGGCGTTGCGACCCGCCTTTCGGCGTCGCAGGACGCAACGCCGATGGTTTTTTCCCCAAGGTCGAGACCCAAAAGCGCGCCGCGCGCCCCGAACTCTGCCGCCGCCTGTTCAAATTCGCCCGCCATTCCGGCAGGGTATGGCGCCGCCGCCCGCTTCTGGAAAGCTCCCGACCCATGCGCCTGCCGATGATCCTGCTGCCGCTTTTCCTCGCGGCTGCCTGTTCCCGCGGCGCGGCGCCTGAGGTCGATGGCGACGCGGCGGTGACAATCGAGCAGCGGCTCGGTGAAGACTGGCGGGTCGACATCGCGCTCAAACTGCCGACCGCCGCACTTGATCTCGGCCCGACCATCGACGGCTACCGCGCGCGTCACTGGCGAATTGAAACGTCGGGCGTCCGGCTGGCGACGCGCGGCGGCCGCGATTATCTCGAAGCCGGCGCGGCGCGGAAATTTTCGCGGGTCGACATCCGGGTCGAGCCGGCGCCGGTCGATCTGCACAAGGACTATGAGCCGTTCATTCCGCTCGGCGACGGCGCGGTGATTTTTTACACCGGACATGTGATGCCGTTCCGCGACGCCGCGACGCGCATGCAGGCGAAACTGACGATCACTGCGGCAGAGGGCGCGCAAGTCTACGCCTTCGGCGCGCGCGCGCCGATGCTGGAGGACTGGGAAAGCCCTTATGACCATCCGGCGTTCCTCTATATCGGGTCGGCGGCGCCGCGCGAGAGCGACACGCTCGTCACCATCGCCGATGCGACCGCGCCCGCCTGGGTCAGCGATGAAATCGCGACGCTGGCGCCGGCGATCGGCGCCGCGCTTCAAAATCTCTTTTCCCGATCTCTGCCGACCAAGCCGACAATTCTTGTCGCGATGGGCGATCTTAGCGAGGAGGGACGATTGAGCTACAGCGGCGACGCCTTGCCCGGCCAATACCAGATGACGCTCGCCGGCGGCGCATGGCGCCAGTCCTCGCCGCAGGCGCTCGCCG
>JBGSNB010000556.1:0-2515 GCA_041739835.1 Parvularculaceae bacterium
GAGCGGTCCCGACAGCGCGACCACATCGCCGGCGCGAAGCCGCGTCGCCAGCTGCGCGCCAAAGCGCGCGGTTGCGATTTCGTCCGGCAGCGCAAGGAAGAATTCCACCATGAAGGGAAAATAGGCCGCCCCGCCCGCCGCGCAATGGGCGCGGCGCTGCCGCATTGACCGGAAGCTCGCGCTTTGGCAACGAGACCGCACATGAGCGAGCGGATTATCATCGTCGGCGCCGGGCAGGCGGCAGCGCAAGCGGCGCAAAGCCTCCGGCAATCGGGCTTTGAGGGCGTTATCGTTATGGTCGGCGAGGAGGCGGAGCCGCCCTATCAGCGCCCGCCCCTCTCCAAGGCCTTCCTGCAGGGCGAGATTGAGGCGGATCGCCTTTTTTTGCGCCCGCCGGCGTTTTACGAGCAGCAGAAAATCGACCTCAAGACCGGCGTTCGCGTCGGCGCCATCGACCGGGCGGCGCAGATGATCTCGACCGCCGCCGGGGAAAAACTCTCCTATGACAAATTGCTGCTCGCGACCGGCGCGCCGCCGCGCAGGCTGAATTGTCAGGGCGCCGATCTTCCGGGCGTGCACTATTTGCGGACGATTGCCGACAGTGAGGCGCTGCGCCCGGCGCTCGCGTCGGGCGGTCGCCTCGTGATCATCGGCGCCGGCTATATCGGGCTTGAAGTCGCGGCGTCCGCGCGCAAAGCCGGGTTGAAGGTCACGGTGCTTGAAATGGCGGACCGCGTTCTTGCGCGCGTCGCCGGCAAGGAAATTTCCGCTTTCTACGAAGGTCTTCATCGCGACAGGGGCGTTGATCTGCGTCTCGCCGCGGCGCTCGATCATTTCGAGGGCAGGGGTCGAATTGAAGCCGCCGTTCTCAAGACCGGCGAGAAGATCCCCTGCGACTGCGTCCTTGTCGGCGTCGGCGCGGCGCCGGCGACAAGCCTTGCCGAAGCGGCGGATTTGCGGATCGCCAATGGCGTGTGGACGGACGAACGCACGCAGACCTCCGACCCGTCGATTTTTGCGGCGGGCGATTGCGCCAGTCACCCCTCGCCGATTTACGGGCGGCGCCTCAGGCTTGAATCGGTGCCGAACGCGATCGAACAGGCGAAAGTCGCCGGCATCAACATGGCCGGCGGCGCAGCGGTCTATGACGCGGTCCCGTGGTTCTGGTCGGATCAGTATGACGTGAAATTGCAGACTGTCGGCGTATCGGAGGGCGCGGATCTGACCGTCCTGCGCGGCGATCCGGCGGCGAATAAATTCTCGGTCTGGTATCTGCAGCGGGGTCGCCTGCTTGCCGTCGATGCGGTCAACGACCCGGCGGCCTTCGCCGCCTCCAAGCGGCTGATTGCGGCGAATTCGTCGCCTGACGCGAAAATCCTTGCCGATCCCGCGGCGGACCTTAAATCCCTGCTTTCCTGACAAGCGGACAAGAGCGACCCATGCCCAAGATCACCTATATCGAGCACACCGGAAAAGAACACATCGTCGACGCCGAAGTCGGCGTTTCAGTGATGGAAGCGGCGGTCAAGAACATGATTCCCGGCATCGACGCCGACTGCGGCGGCGCCTGCGCCTGTGCGACCTGTCATGTCTATGTTGATCAGGCGTGGGCGGACAAAGTCGGCAAGCCCGAAGCGATGGAGGAATCGATGCTCGATTTCGCCTATGAGCCGAAAGAAAACTCGCGGCTGTCCTGTCAGATCACGGTCAGGAAGGAACTCGACGGGCTGGTCGTGCGTCTGCCGGAATTTCAGGGCTGACCGCCAGCTCCTATTTCGCCATCAGCGCCGGCAGCCGCCCCAGATCCGCGCCGGCCTGCTTCATAAAAAACCGCCGCAGCGGCGCGATGGCGTTGACGGCGCCCATGCCGACATCGCGGGCGACGCGCACAGGCGCGACATCATTCGAGAACAGCCGGTTCAATGCGTCCGTGCCGAAGGCGAGCGACGCGCTGTCGAACCGGCGCCAGCGCTGGTAATTCTCCAGCGTCGACAAGGATCCGATATCAAGGCCGAGCGCGCGCGCATCGACCGCCACCTCGACTAGCGCGGCGATGTCCTTGACGCCGAGATTATAGCCTTGCCCCGCAATCGGATGGATGGCGTGCGCCGCATCGCCGATCAGGGCGAGGCGCGGCGCGATGAAGGACTGCGCGAGGTGAAAGGCGAGCGGGTATGACCAGCGGGGTCCTGCCAGAGAAATTTCGCCAAGATAATCGCCGATACGCGCGGCGATCGCTGCAATAAACCTGTCGTCAGGCAAGGCGAGATAGGCGGGGGCTGCGTCTTTCGTCTCGGTCCAGACGAGGTTCGAGCGATCGCCCGTCATCGGCAGGATGGCGAAGGGCCCTGACGGCAGAAACAGCTCCTGCGCGACACCATGATGCGGCCGCTCATGAGCAATCGTTGCGACAATGCCGGTCTGCGGATAGCTCCACGCATTCGCCCGGACCGCCGCCTCGGCCCGCGATGGCGAGTGCCGACCGTCCGCCGCGATGACCAGCGCCGCGCGAATG
>JBGSNB010000573.1:0-4536 GCA_041739835.1 Parvularculaceae bacterium
GATGTCGGCTCAGGAAAAACCGCTGTCGCCTGCCTCGCCGCCGCCAGCGTCATCGACGCCGGCGCGCAGGCGGCGCTGTTGGCGCCGACGGAAATTCTTGCGCGCCAGCATCTCGAAACGCTGGCGCCGATCGCGCAAAAGTCCGGCATTCGCATCGACATTCTGACCGGCCGCGACAAGGGGAACCTGCGCGCCGAAAAACTGCGTCGGCTCGAGGCGCGCGAGACCGACCTTCTCATCGGCACCCATGCGCTGATCCAGGAGGACGTCCGCTTCGGCGATCTCGGCCTCGTCATCATCGACGAACAGCATCGCTTCGGCGTGCAGCAGCGCGCGGCGCTGACCGCGAAAGGGTGGCGCGCCGATCTCATCGTGATGACGGCGACGCCGATCCCGCGAACGCTCGCCCTCACCGCCTATGGCGACATGGACGCGACGTCGATCCGCGAAAAGCCGCCGGGGCGCAAGCCCGTCGATACGCGCACGATCCCGATGGAGCGCCTTGACGAGGTTGTCGACGCCGTCGCGCGCGTCATCGCGCGCGACGATCAGGTCTATTGGGTGTGCCCCTTGGTCGAAGAATCCGAGCTGGTCCCGATGACCGCCGCGGAGGAGCGCTTCCGGCATCTGCATGGCCTCTTCGGCGATAAGGTCGGACTGGTGCATGGCCGCATGACGCCGGCAGAAAAGGACGCGGCGATGGAGCGCTTTCATCGCGGCGAGCTCTCGCTCCTCATCGCGACGACGGTGATTGAGGTCGGCGTCAATGCGCCCAACGCCGTCGTCATGGTGATCGAGCACGCGGAACGGTTCGGCCTCGCTCAGTTGCACCAGTTGCGCGGCCGCGTCGGGCGCGGCGACAAGCCGGCGACGTGCCTTCTGCTCTACAAGACGCCGCTCGGCGAGACTGCAACCGCGCGGCTGAAAATCCTGCGCGAGACCGAGGACGGGTTTCGGATCGCCGAGGAAGACCTGCGGCTGCGCGGCGCCGGCGATCTTCTCGGCGCGGCGCAGTCCGGTTTTCCGCGTCTGCTGTTCGCGGATTACGCGGCGCATGGAGAGTTGCTGCAGGCGGCGAAGGACGACGCGACGATGATCGTCGAGCGCGATCCGGAACTGAAATCGGCGCGCGGCGAGGCGTTGAGGGTCTTGCTGTATCTCTTCAGCCGCGACGACGCGATCAAGCTGCTGCGCGCCGGCTAGGCGTCGGTCTTACGGCCCGCAAATCGCGACAGGATGCTGCGGCGCTCATGCGCCGCCTGCTCGGCCATTTGTTCGAGCTTCTTCACCGCATCCGCCGGCACGGTGAATTCGGGCATCACGAGGCCAAGCGAAAAGACGAGTTTCGCCGCATCCTCGATCGACATCGTCAGCGGCATGAAATCCGAACGCGGCAAATAGAGAAGAAAGCCCGAGGTCGGATTTGGAACCGTCGGTATGAAGACGCCGACCCATTCTCCCGCCGCAGCGCCGACCTTGTAGCCGATCTCGCCTTG
The DNA here is from genome assembly GCA_041739835.1 of Parvularculaceae bacterium. GTDB lineage: Bacteria > Pseudomonadota > Alphaproteobacteria > Caulobacterales > Parvularculaceae > Amphiplicatus. Next base: position 1,497 of record JBGSNB010000573.1, read on the forward strand.
CGCGTCGCCGACCACGAAGGCGATCGCCCAAAGGCCCTTGCGCGGATATTCGATCAGGCCGACCTCCTTGAAGGAGCGTGCGGATTTTTGCAGCGCCGTTTCGAACACATTCTTGAAGAACCGGTGCAAATTCCGGATGACCGGCATCGAATCGAGGAACTTCTCGCCAGCGCGGATCAGCGCGCGGCCAAAGAAGTTCTTTGCGAAGGCGCCGAGCAGGACCAGCGCCACGATGGCGACCAGCACGCCGAAGCCGGGGATCGCCTGCGTGATCGTTTCGATCCGGCTGTCGCCCGCCGGCAGGATATTGCGCACGAACAGGTCGAGCTGGCGCATCGGTCCGCTGACGAACCAGTAAATGATGTAGATCGTGATCGAGACCGGCGCGGCGACAACGACGCCCGCGATGAAGCTCGTCCGCATGCCGGACAAGAGGCTGGACTTGCGCGGACGGATGAGCGGCGTTTCGAGCGCCGGCTTCTTGCCGTCGCCTGCGCCGGAATCGTTAACTGGCTCGTCCATCTTGTACGCTTCCTGACCCGCGACCCTCAAGGATCGCAGCTACGCCTTACCAAAGCCTCTAACGCCGGCGCAATCGGCCGCCCGCTCGCTTGCCCTTTTATTTCGGGCGGCTCACCCTTTATGTTCCGCCGCCACGGCGAAGAAACGGCGAAACAATGACGAAAAAGACATGGCGATGGATCGGGTATGGCGCAATGGGGTTCGCCGCCGTCCTGCTGGTCGCTTTCGCGATCGTCTTTCAGGACGGCATCGTGCGCTTTTTTGCAACGCCCCGTGCGCCGTTCCAGACCGTCGCGCCGCCGCCAGCGCCCGATTATGCGGCCAGAGCCGCCTGGCTCGCCTTCGAGGATGCGGACGACGCGCGCGCCGCCGACGTTTTTTATATCCACTCCAACGCCTATTACCGCCGCCGGCTGTGGAACGCGCCGGTTGAGGACGAGGCGGCGACGGTCATACGCCGCACCATCGCCTTCCCGAATGAAGCGGGGCCGCTGTCGGGAACCGCGCGCCTCTACGCGCCGTTCTATCGCGAGGCGACGCTCTATTCGCTGTTCACGCACAAATTTGACGGCCTTGCGGCGCGTGAGCTTGCCTATGGCGACATCCGCCGGGCGTTCGACGCGTTCCTCGCGACGCGCGATCCGGAGCGGCCGCTGATCCTCGCCGGCTACGGCCAGGGCGGCCTTTATGTGCTGGGTCTCCTCAACGACTATTTCCAGGGCGGCATCAACCCGCTGCGCCGCAGACTTGTCGCCGCCTATGTGATCGGCGCCGCGGTGCCGGCGGACTATCTCGCCGCGCTGCAGCCGGCGTTTCCGGTCTGCGACGCACCGGAGAAAGTGCGTTGCCTCATTTCCTATGTCGATTTCGAGCCGCGCTTCGATGAGGAGATGGAGCGGCTGCGCGCGCGCACGCTCATCTGGACGCCCGCCGGCCGGTTGAAATCGGTGCGGAGCGACCGCCATGTCTGCGTCAATCCATTGTCATGGCGCACCGATGACGCCTATCACCCGCCCGAGAAAAATATCGGCGCCGCGTCGGCGACCGGCATCGGCGACGGCGCGCGCCCGTCCGCCATGCCCAAATCCGTCGGCGCGCGCTGCGTCGACGGCATTCTCGTCGTCGACACGCCCAAGCGCCGGTTCCTGCGGCGCGGCGACTGGTTCGGAGCAAAATGGAAGGCGCAGCCCTTCAATCTTTTTTATTACGATATCGCGCAGAATTCGGAAGTGCGGCTCGCCGCGTTGCAGGAACTTCTGAAAGTCGAACCCGAACCGCTTGAACCGATCGGCGAAACCTTCGATCTCGGGACAAGTCCGGTCAACAAGGTCCCGAATTAGGCTCACGAGAACAACATGGCAAAACGCGTCAGGAAAGTCGTCATTCCGGTCGCGGGTCTTGGCACCCGCGTCCTTCCCGCCACCAAATCGATTCCGAAGGAGCTGCTGCCGGTCGTCGACCGGCCGCTGATCGACTATGTCGTCGCCGAGGCGCGCGACGCCGGCATCGAACATGTCATCCTGGTCACCGGCCGCGGCAAGAGCGCGATCGAGGACTATTTCGACCACGCCTTCGAGCTTGAGACGACTTTGCGAGCAAAGGCGAAGACCGACATCCTCGCCGAAATCGAAAAGACGATCCCGCGCGCCGGCGATCTTTCCTATACGCGCCAGCAGGCGCCGCTGGGGCTCGGCCACGCCGTCTGGTGCGCGCGCGCGATCGTCGGCGACGAACCCTTTGCGGTGTCGCTCCCCGACGAGATCGTGCCGTCGCGGCCCGGCTTCCTGAAGCAGATGGTCGAGGCCTATGAGAAGGTCGGCGGCAATCTCGTCGCGGTTGAGGAAGTGCCGCAGAGCGAGACCGCCAAATACGGCGTCATCGCGCCGAAATCGCGCAAGGGAAACCTCATCGAAATGTCGGGCATGGTCGAAAAGCCAAATCCCGCCGAAGCGCCGTCGAATTTCCGCATCATCGGCCGCTATATCCTGCAGCCGGATATTTTCCGCCTGCTCGAAACGCAAGGCAAAGGCGCCGGCGGCGAGATCCAGCTGACCGATTCGATGAACCGGCTGAACGCCGAACAGACCTTCCACGCCTGCATCTGCGAGGGGGTCATCCATGATTGCGGGTCAAAGCTCGGATGGCTGATGGCGAATGTCGATCTCGGCCTCAAGGACAAGGCGCTCGGGTCCGCCTTCGGCGACTATGTCCGCCTGCGGATGAAATAGCCGGCCCCGCCGGCGATCCTTTCCCGGATAGAGACAATGCGACCGGCCGCGCCAAGGAGATTTTAGGCGGCCTCGCCGACGCTTGTCCGCATGGGCAGAGGCGGCAAATTCCCGGAGTTCAAGCCGGCAAGGCGCGTATTCGCCGGCCGCGGGCGCTCCATGCTCACCTTCGGCGAGTGGAGGATCGCCGCCGCCGGCATCCTGTTCGGCGGCGCGGTCGGGGCCGGCTGGTTCTATGAAATGCCGCAAGCCGCGGCGCCCTTAACCTTCGCGGAAGTCGCGCCGGTCGC
>JBGSNB010000113.1:0-1998 GCA_041739835.1 Parvularculaceae bacterium
GCCGGCCGCGACGGACATGATCAAGAACCTGCTCGACGCGCACGAAACGCTGATCCGTCGCGCGCGCCAGGCGCTCGACATTGCGGGCGAGGCCGGCGACGCCGCCAGCGAGGACCTGCTCACCGTCCGCATCCAGACCCACGAAAAGACCGCATGGATGCTGCGCGCGATGCTTGAATGAAAAAGGCCGGATCCTTGGGGGAGGATCCGGCCAGTTGGTCGAGCAAGATCAGAGGGCTCACATTTGCTCGAACAGGCGCCGGCGACGGCTCGGTGGCGCTGGGTCAGCGCGCCGATTCTCGGAGGGGTGCGCCGTCGCCGGTAAACTCGTGCGACAAATGTAGGACGGCCGCCGAAATTTGCGAGCCGCTCCGCCGCAAAAACGGCACGGCTCACCGAAACCGTTCGCGACGAATCGTTATTTCCAGCGTTTGATCACTTCGTCGGCGGCGCGCGCCGTTTCATCGAGCGGCTCATACGACCATTCATCCAGCGCGCCGCAAAATCGCCTTGATGCGCCGCGATCCTGCAGGCTCTGGTGGAAGGCGTCGAATTTTTTCGACGAACCGCCGCGCTTGGGTCCAAGCGCGAGGATGTAGATCGGCGCGCCGGTCGACGCCGCTTCCGCGGCCATGTTGACGCTGTCTTCGGTGACAAGGATCGCGCGCACGCCGGCGAGCATCGACGGATAGGGATTGCCGGCGGCGTCATCCTTGTCGGCGCGCCAGAAAATCTCGGCGTCATCCTTGAGCGCCGCCTGCAGGATTTCCGCGGCAAGCGCCGGCGTCCGTCGCGAGGTGGTGACGCGCAAGATCGCCCCGTTCTGCGCCAGGAGCTTCAATCGCGCGGCGATGTCGCGCGCCTCGACGCTTGAGAAGCGAAAGGCCTTGTTGGGTCCGCCGATGAGGACCGAAAGGATATCGCGGCGATTTGCGCCGTCGCGCCGGGCGATCCGTTGCAGCGCCTTCAGGCGCTGAATGCGATTGGGCGAGCCGACAATCGAAAACACATTCTCGCCGGCGAGGCCGTCATGCGCCGGCGGAATGACGAGATCGAACCGCGACGGATCGATGCGCGGATCTTGCAGTTGCACGACGAAAATGTCCGGCCGCTTCTTCTTCGCCGCGACGCCGAGCGGGACCGACGCCCGGCCGCAGCCGATCCAGAGATCGGGAAAAGGCGACGTGAGAAGGTCGCCCGATGCGTCCAGCCTTGAAAAGGCATCGCCGAAGAGCGCGGGCGGCATGAAGCGCCACAGCCGCGCAAGACGGATCCGCTTGACGCTGATCGCAAGCGGCATGCGCTCGGCGACGGCTTCGGCAAGACCGAGCGCCTGCGCCTCGACGCCGGCGCGGCCGTCCGTGACGACCCAACAGCTGCGCGCGCCAGATTCTTCCGATTGCATGCTGCGCATCCCGTCGATCGCGGCAATCCTCCTCGCATATTCGAGGCGCCGCCTCAATCGACCAGCGTGACCGTCAAAAGGTGAAGCGATTGCCGCGATCGGTCGCCGTCACGCGTATCGTCGCGCCAAGCGGATCGCTTTGCGCCATTTGACTTGCGACCGAGGCGTCACCCGGCTCGGTGACGGCGAGGCAACGAGCGCCGGAGCCTTTCAGTCTGGCGACAGCATGCGCCCGGACCGGCGCGCCGCGCCGCCACGCGACGGTGTAAGTCTCTACAACAGCCTCGCCTGCCGCCTTTGCGACGAAAGCCGCCGGCCTCGCTCCATCGAGCGCCGATTGGAGTCCAGCGTCCTCCGAAGGCGTCCACGCTTGGCGCTGCGCCGTCGCCGAATAGACGCCGACCGCGTGTTTCGTCAAAAAGCCGCCATTGGCGCCGACAAGCCCGAAACCGGCGCGATCTTCGCGCAAGGCGGGCGCCATCGCCGCGATCGCATGCATTGAATAATTATTGCCGGGTCCGCCGAAGAACGGCAGGCCGCCGGTCGTCGTCAGCGGCCGCGGATCGTCCGGCGCCATCCCCATCGCCTCGCGC
>JBGSNB010000114.1:0-1584 GCA_041739835.1 Parvularculaceae bacterium
CTCGAACGGCGCCGGCATCGCCGCGCGCGCCACAGCAAAGAGCGCCCGCGCCGACGCAGACGCCGGCGGACCGGCAACTACAGGCAGCGACAGCGCAAATCGCCCGGTTTCCGGCACGCAAATGTCAGCGCAGATCAGCCACGTCGCCTCAAGGCCGATCTCAAGCGCCGATCCAACCGGCGCGTCTTTGGGCGCGGTCACGCTGGTGAGGAAGACCGGCGCGCCCTCATGGCCGAAATTGACCAGGGGGCCGATCGGAATTCGCTCCGGGGTCGGATAATCGATGGGCCCCGCTGATGCGCCTTCAGGCAGAGTCCAGTTGAATTCGAGCGGCAGTCCGGAATCGCCCTGGTTCTTCCAGTAGACGTGCCAGCCCTGTTCAAGTTCCTGTGCGAAGGCGAGCGCGACGCTCCCCCCAGGCGCGATCCCATCCGCCTCCGCGACGAGTCGAGTGGTCGCGTGGTCGGTTACCACGACCGGCTGCGCGCGCGCGGCGCCGATGGCCGTCAGGGCAAGGAGGAACGCAAGACCGAGGCGTTTTGTCATCGGCCCCTGCTTACGCGAGGCTGAGGCCGCGGCCAACACCAGCCGGCCGCCAAACGGGGCGCGCTCGCCAAGACGTGAAACGCTGGATGATTACGACAGGCGCTGTCCGCTGACCGCTTCGATTTCGGTCATGCCCAACCGCTTCATCCGGCGCGAAATGAGGTTGCGCCAATTGCCGAGCGAAATCATCTGGGAATAGAGAATCGGCAGGACATTCATCTTCCGCAACTCGAGATATTGGACGTCGGTGAGATCGAGGACTTTCTTCTCGTCGATGCCGAAATACTGCGCGAACGGGCGCGGCGTCGTCTCGCCGATCGGCGTATATTGCGCCGTCTGCGGTTGAATGATGTCATATTTGACGAGCGCCTTCATGATCTGGTCGGTCAGCCGCCGATCCGACTCATAGGTGCGGGTGAACTCCATCGCCTTCTTGACGAAGTCGCTCATTTCGCCGTTTTCGAAGAGTTTGCGTTCGGCCGATTTCGATACGCCCGGATAGGCGGCGTCAAAAACCAGCGCCAGCCGATCGCCGCCGCCGCTCTCGCCCGCAAGCGCGAAAGGATACCGGCGCAGATAGCCCGGGGTGTAGGCGAATTGTTCCCAATTGCCGTCGTCATCGACAAACAGATTGAGATCGCTGTTGAAGCCGACAATCGCGACCGGCAGCGGCTCATCCTTCGACATGAAGACGACAGGATAGAATTTGCTGGCTTCCGGAACTTCCGAAACCGTCAGCGGCACTGCGCGGATATTGGCGCAAAAACCGAAAGGCTTTGCCGCCGCATCGAGCCCAAGTTCGCCATGCTGCTGGCGATTGAGGAGTTCGGGCTTCTCGAACAGAAACATGCGCCCGGTGATTTGCGGCGTGGCTGGCGTCTGGCTCATGCGTTCGTTTCCCTCGAATGACTAATGACCGGGCGGGCCCCGCCGCCGCTCCGCATCGCCGGTCCGGCGGCTGCGCGGCGTCGCCTTAGCAAAATCCCGGCCGGGGTCCAAGGGCGCAGCGGCGGATTCAGCCGGCGGCGAGGAAATCCG
>JBGSNB010000124.1:0-2335 GCA_041739835.1 Parvularculaceae bacterium
CTGCTGGCGCGCGTGCAGGGCGCCGGCGACGTCGCCAGCTTCGAACTGATGTCGCGCGACATCATCGCGCTGGTGCTGAAACATATTCCGGGAACGCGCGATCCGCTCGACGCGGCGCATCCCTGGTATGCGCTGATCGAATTCTCCGGTCGGCATGAAGGCGCATTGCGCGATCCGGTCGAGACGATGCTCACCGCTGCGATCGAGGCGGGCGAGGCCGAAGACGCGGTCATCGCTGAAAACGAAACGCAGGCCGGCGCGTTCTGGCGGATGCGCCATTCGATGTCGGAAGCGATGCGCCCGGAAGGCGGTCAGGCGAAATACGACGTGTCGGTCCCGGTCGCTTGCGTTCCATTGTTCCTTGCCAAGGCGGACAAAGCCGTGCTCGACGCCTGCCCCGGCGCGCGCATCATCGCCTTCGGCCATATGGGCGACGGCAACATTCATTATGACGTGCTCCAGCCGCTCGGCCTTTCCGCGACTGCGTTCGCGGCGGCGCAGCCGGCGATCGAGGCGGCGGTTTATGACGTCATCGACCGCTGTGAGGGCTCGATCTCGGCCGAGCACGGCGTCGGCCTCGCGCGCCGCGACGACATCGCCCGCCGCAAGCAGCCGGCCGAGATCAGGATGATGCGGGCGGTCAAGGCGGCGCTCGATCCTGACGGCGTCATGAATCCGGGCAAGATGCTTTAGCGCGCAATGCGTGATAAGATCGCCGGACGTCATCAGGGGAAGGATGATGGGTCGGGGATTTTTTATCGCCTTGGTCGGGCTGCTGCTCGCCGCCTGCGCGCCGCCGGCGGAACCGCCGGGCCAGCGCATTGACGGGCTCTATTATATTGCATCGCCGGTGCTGTCGCCGCAGGGCGGCGTCAGCGTCTGCTACAAGCGCCCCTTGGGCCGCTGCGACATTCGCGCGCCGGCGCCGGTCCGCCGGATCGGCTTTGACGATGATTACATCGCCGTCGAGACGGCGCGGCCGGGCGATCCGGCGGCTGAGGATTATTACCTGATCGTGCGGCTGTTCGATGCGCCGGAAGCGGACGGCGCGCGCTGCCTTTCGGCGGAACGCGAAACGACAAAGGAACAGAAAAAGGCGGCGCCGTTGAGCTGCGACAAACTAAAGACGCAGCCGAAGAACAGCGGCGTCGCCTCCAATTGCGCGGTGAGGGGCCCGTTCGACCGGCGCGAATTCGACGCGCTGCGCCGCTGTCACTGCGTCCCCGTCGCGCTCGGATCCACGACGGAAAAATGCATCCCGGACGCGACGATCCCGGTGACGGCGCCGTGATCTCCAACGCTTGACCGCCGGGCTTGAGGGGGCGCTTGACGCCGCGCCTGCGATCATGGCGTTGAAGCCGGCGATGCTGATTATCCTCTCCCCCGCCAAGAACATGAATTTCGATCCGGCCGCACTGAGCCTTGCGGCGACGATTCCGGCGTTTCTAAGCGAAGCGCGATCGCTTGCCGGCGCGGCGCGGGCGCTGTCGCCGGCGCGCCTCAAAAAACTGATGGGAATTTCCGACAAGCTCGCGGCGCTCAATCATGAGCGCTTCGCCGCGTTTCGCGGCGACGGGAAATCGAATGTCCAAAAGCCGGCGGTGCTGGCTTTCAATGGCGAGGTCTATCTCGGCCTTGACGCAGCCACGATGACGCCGGCGGATTTCGCTTTCGCGCAGCAGCATGTGCGCATCCTGTCGGGGCTCTACGGCGCCCTGCGCCCGCTCGATTTGATTGAGCCTTATCGCCTCGAAATGGGGTCGCGGCTGAAGAATGCGCGCGGCAGGACGCTCTACGATTTCTGGAGAAAGGATATCGCGGCGGAACTCCGCCGGCCGCTCGCCGGCCGCCCCGATCCGGTCATCGTCAATCTCGCGTCGCAGGAATATTTCGCCGCCGTCGACGTTGCGGCGCTTCGGGCGCGGGTGATCACGCCGGCCTTCAAGGACGAGAAAGACGGAAAGCTCCGGACGCTGCAATTCTTCGCCAAGCGGGCGCGCGGGGCGATGACGCGCTGGGCGATCGATCGCCGGATCGCCAGGCCGGAGGCGCTGAAGGATTGCAACGCCGACGGCTACCGTTTCAGCGCGGCGCTGTCGGGCGGCAATGACTGGGTTTTCACCCGGCCGCAGCCGCCGCTAAAATCGGCGACACCCGATTAACGCCATGAAATTCTGGAGCTTTTTCATTGGCCGCCTGACCCGCGCCTGCGCCGCATTTAAACCGTGGGCGATTTCGGCTACGCACGGTCCGCGGGCATCGAAGGGACCGGCAAGGGCGGTATGAGGCTTCATCGACGGATCATCGGCGGCGCGGCGGCGCTCGCCCTCCTCGC
>JBGSNB010000175.1:0-9249 GCA_041739835.1 Parvularculaceae bacterium
ACCATCAACGCGACGGCGGCGAAGAAATTCTTGAATCTGCTGCGGTTCATGGCGACCCTCTCCTCTTCGCAGGCGTCATAAGCGAGCCCGCCCATCAAGCGCAAAACACGAGCCCGTCAGCAGGCGCGTGAGCGATGCTCCGCCGCACGGCGCGCCTCAGGCGCAGCGCCCATTGCCGAAGCCGACTCTCTGTGCGCCGGCGCACCGGATTGATCCTGATCAAGCCGCCGGGCGACGGACATGCGATATTCCCGGAGCAGGAAAGGAGGCATGGCCATGTCCGTTCCACTTGATCCCAAATCAATGGCGTTCGTGATGAAGGTGCTCGACGACACCTCCGACATCACGATCGCGACCAAGCGTTCCGACGGCTTTCCGCAGGCGACCGTCGTCTCCTTCGTTCATAACGGAGAGAAGATCTATTTCGGCTGCGGTGCGGAATCGCAGAAGGCGAAGAACATCACGAAGGACAATCGCGTCTCGGTGACCGCGACGCCGCCCTATTCGGACTGGGCGCATATAAGGGGACTGTCCATGGGCGCGCGGGCGCATCTCGTAACCGATGAAGAGGAAGCCGCACGCGTCGGCGCGCTGATGATGAAGCGCTTTCCGGAAGCCAAGCGCATGGAAGAGACGGTGAGCAAATTCGAAATGCGGCTCTACCGCATCGAGCCCGAAGTCATCTCGATCCTCGATTACGAAAAAGGCTTCGGGCATACGGAATTGAAAACGGGCTTGGCGGCCTGAATTATGGAGCGGTGCGTCGGCGGCGTTCGGCCGCGCGGAATGCAGCCCGCGGCGGGGGTTGTCGTCGCAGACCTGGCGCAGGGTTGCATTGCGCGCTGGTCGCCATAGGATCATCGCCGGCTTCGGGAGGGAGAAAACCGATGCAACGCCCCTTCGCCGGATTCGTCATTGCGTCATTCGCCTTTGCGTCGCCGCCGGCGGCGGCGCAGGGCGGCGGAAATCTCTTGTTGGTGTGCAACAATGCGCGCGACGGTCCGGCCTTTGCCGCCGCTTCTTATCCTTTCGGCGACGGCTGGGTCTCCGAGGGCTGGTTTGAGATCGCGGACGGCGCCTGCACCTATTTCGAGATCGGCGGCGAATCCGATGTTCCGTTCGAAGGCGTCGCCTATTATTTCGCCTACACGCAAAATTATATCTGGGACGGGCGTTACGATGTATGCGTCACGCCGACGCCCGATGCGGAGTTCAGGATTTTCGCCAGCGACTGGTCTTCGTGCAACAGCGGCTTCGAGCATCGCGGGTTCGATGAAGTCTACGTCCGCGCGGGCTACGCCGAAGTGGCGCTGACGCCAAGCCGCTGAACGCGAAGGGCGAAGCGATGCGGCGCGCAGCGTCGCTTTGCCGACACGGGATCCCGCGCGATCAGACGTTCAGCGTCTCATAAAGGTCGCGCCAGTCGGGGTTCATGTCTTCGATCAGCCTGATCTTCCAGTCGCGCCGCCATTTCTTCAGGCGTTTTTCGTGGTCGATCGCCTCTTCAATGCAGTCGTGGCGGGCGCTCCAGACAAGCCGTTTGAGGCCGTATTTCCTGCAGAAGGCTGAGCCGGCGCCCTCTCTGTGCTGATAAACACGCGCGGCGAGATCGGCAGCGACGCCGACATAAAGGACGCCGCGCGGCTTGTTGGTCATCATGTAGGCCCAGCCGCCCATTACGGAATGCTATCTTCCTCCGCCCCGCCCGTCATCCCGTGCGCGGCGCAGCGTGAAACGGTGCGCCGCAGACACGGGATCTGGTGAGGTGGAGAAAGGAACGCCCCGCGTCGCGCGATCCCGGATCAGCGCCGCGTCATTGCATGCCGCGTCGCATCCGGGATGACGTTTGTGTTGAGAGTTCGTCATCCCGTGCGCATTGCGGCATGAAATGACGCAATGCAGACACGGGATCTGTCGCAATCATCCGCCTACTGACAAGCCAGACACTCGTCATAATCCGTCTTCGCGGCGCTGTTCATCATCGCGCTGACGGTCTCGAGGCCGGGCGCCGGCGGCGCTTCGCGGTTGGCGGCGGCGTCGTCGAGGGCCTTTTTGCCCTTGCCGTTGGCGAAGCCGGCGCGCTGCACGCTCTTCGAGCGGCAGTAATAGAGCGATTTGACGCCCTTCTCCCATGCGCTCCAGTGCAGCATGTGAAGGTCCCATTTGTCGATGTCGCCGGGCAGGAAGACGTTCACCGACTGGCCCTGGCAGATGAAGGGCGAGCGGTCGGCGGCGAGCTCGACGACCCAGCGCTGGTCGATCTCGAAGGCGGTCTTGAAAATGTCCTTTTCGAGACCGGTGAGGAAATCGAGGTGCTGAACCGAGCCTTCATGCTCGATGATCGACGACCAGACATCGTCCGTGTCGAGACCTTTTTCGGCGAGGATCTTCTCCAGCGCGATATTCTTCACGGTGAACGAGCCCGACAGCGTCTTGTGGACGAAGACATTCGCCGGGATCGGCTCGATGCAGGGGCTGCAGCCGCCGCAGATGATCGAGATCGAGGCGGTCGGCGCGATCGCAAGCTTGTGCGAAAATCGCTGCTTGACGCCGCGCTCCTCGGCGTCGGGACAAGCGCCGCGCTCCTCGGCGAGAACGACGGAGGCGGCGTCGGCGCCCATGCGGATATGCTTGAAGAGGCGGATGTTCCACGATTTCGCCATCGCGCTTTCGAAGGGAACGCCGAGTTCCTGCAGGAAGGAGTGAAAGCCCATCAGGCCCAATCCGACGCTGCGTTCGCGCTTTGCCGAATAGACCGCCTTCGCCATCGCCGGCGGCGCGCGCTCGATGAAATCCTCGAGCACATTGTCGAGGAAGCGCATCACGTCCTCGATGAAGCGCGGATCGTCTTTCCACTCGAAATATTTCTCGGCGTTGATCGAGGAGAGGCAGCAGACGGCGGTGCGGTCCTCGCCGAGGTGATCCCTGCCGGTGTGCAGCATGATCTCAGAGCAGAGGTTCGACGTCGACACTTTAAGGCCGAGTTCGCGCTGGTGCTTGGGCATCGCCTTGTTCACGGTGTCGGAGAAGACGAGATAGGGCTCGCCCGTCTGCAGGCGGATCTCGAGGATCTTCTGCCACAATTTCCGGGCGCTGACGGTTTTCAGCACCTGGCCGTTCTTCGGCGATTTGAGGCCGAATTCGCGATCTTCCGCGACCGCCTCCATGAACTCGTCGGTGATGTTGATGCCGTGATGGAGGTTCAGGGACTTGCGGTTGAAGTCGCCCGACGGCTTCCTGATTTCGAGGAACTCCTCGATCTCGGGATGGTGGACGTCGAGATAGCAGGCGGCCGAGCCGCGGCGCAGCGAGCCCTGGCTGATCGCCAGGGTGAGGCTGTCCATGACGCGGATGAAGGGGATGATGCCGCTAGTCGCGCCGGCGCCCTTCACCTTCTCGCCGATCGAGCGGACGCCGCCCCAATAGGTGCCGATGCCGCCGCCATTCGAAGCGAGCGCGACATTCTCGTTCCAGGTCGCGACGATGTCGTCGAGCGAATCGCCGACGCCGTTGAGGAAGCACGAAATCGGCAGCCCGCGCGCGGCGCCGCCATTCGACAGGACCGGCGTCGCCGGCATGAACCACAGCTTCGAGATGTAGTCATAGATGCGCTGCGCGTGTTCGGCATTGTCGCCATAGGTGCGGGCGACGCGCGCGAACATGTCCTGATAGGTCTCGCCGTCGAGGAGGTAACGGTCGTCGAGCGTCTTCTTGCCGAAATCGGTCAAGAGCGCGTCGCGCGACGGGTCGAGCGCGATGTCGCGCACCAGACGCAGATCCGGACGGCGCGGTTCGGCCGTTGCGGCGACGCCGGTTTCGAGGATTTTCGCCGTTTCCGCTGCTGCAGACATCGCCCCTGTCCCTCTCCGTTCGGCCCGGTTTTCCGGGGCGCACGATCCCGCCGCCTGCGTTGCCCCAAAGGGCGCGCCGGTCGTGGCGTCGCGCTGTTTTTCGTAAAATCGCCGCCCCTTTTTGTGGGAATGGCGCGGTCGCCGGCGGCGTTTTCACCCGGTCGGGAAGATGCCGCCCTCGACACAACATATAGTGATGGAGGCGGCCCGGACCGTCAATATGAAGTTACCAACAGGTCAGATTTTTTTGGTTAAAGGAAGCTTAATCTCGCGCAACCAGTGCGCCTCAATCCTTAAGCCGCGGCGGCGCATCTGGAACGCCCGGCGATTGTTTCGGGTCCGCATTTCTGCGCCGCGCAGGGGAAAAAATTTTTTGCGCGGGGGATTGCGCGCCGGGCCGAAATGAGCGGGGCCGTGAGTCGCGGCGCTGAGTGGCGAATCGAGGCGCCCGCGACGCGTCTCAACGCGGATCGCCATAGCCAAATTCGACCGCCCAGGGGGCGAGCGTTTCCAGCGCCGGCGCCAGATGGTGGCGATAGCGCTCCCACCGGCCGGCGGCGCGCGTGTAGATCGGCTCCGTCACCTGCGAATAGCTCGCCGTGGTGATGAGCCCGCGCGCCTTCGCAGTCTTGCGGTGGTCGAGCATCTCCGTATTGCGCGGAAGGCCGAGCCAGTCGAGCAAGGGCCCGACCTCCGCCCCGACATCCTCGACCAGCCTTTCATAGACGACGGTGTGAACCTGCAGCGGAAAAAGCCCGCGCGACGCCTGCCAATGGCGGAAACACAGATCGTAGAAAGCGGCGGCGTCGTCGAGCCTCAGGAAATTCGACATCGCCGAATTCAGTCTGAAATTGCTCATGAAACAGCTGAGGACGACATCGCAGGGATGGCGCAGGGCGAGGATGATGCGCGCGCGCGGGAACAGCCGGCGGATCAGCGGCGCGCGGTTGAGGAACAGCGGCGACTTGTCGATCAGCATCTTGCCTGCGCCGACCGGCTGGATCTTTTCGACTTCCTCGAAATAGCGGCGGCGCGCCGCGGCGATGGCGGCGGCGTCCATCGCGGGCAGGGCCGCCATGCCGCCAAGTTCATCGTTGACATAATTCAGCGGCGGCTGCTCCTCCATCACGACGGCGTCCGGATGGCCCATCAGGATGGTGTCGAGCAGCGTCGTGCCAGACCGCGGAAAGCCGACGAGGAAAACCGGATCGTCGCGGCCGTCATCGACCTTGGCTTCCCGCCAGGAATCGCGAAAGGCCGGCGTCAGCATTGCAAGCTCGGCTTCAAGGTCGGCCCGCAATTTCGCCGCGCGCTCAAGCGGGTTGGTCGGGGTTTCCGACATCAGCCGGTTGGATTCAGCGAAACACGCGAACGCCTCGTCGGTCCGTTTCAGCCGTTCGAGCAACGTCGCGCAAATGTGGACGGTCCGGATCGCCTCGATTTCCTTCGGCACGGCCGCAAGGCGGCTGAGCCCCTCGCTGAATTTGCCGAGGCGGCGCAATTCGAGCGCCTCGATGAAGGCGAGGGGGCCGTCGCCGAGCCCGTTGCTCCGCGCAAGCTCGATCAGCGGGGCGAAGTCCTCTTCGCGGTTGGTGTGCTCATATTGAACCGCGAGGCCGATATAAGCGTCGGTCTCGAGCGGATTGAGTTCGATCGCACGGCGAAAGGCGCGCTCGGCCTCGCCGATGCGCCGCTCAATGCCGTATTCTATGGCGAGCTTCAGCTGCATGCCGGCGACATTCGGATCGCGCGCCGCCGCCTCTTCGATCGCGGCCAGCGCCTCCTTCTGCTTCATGCGCGTCTTGCAGAGCGCGTAAAGCTGGTAGGGCGGGTGCTGGTCGGCAGGGAAATCCTCGGCCGCCTTGCGCAGCACGGCTTCGGCCTCGTCCGGGCGCTCAAGCGAGACCAGCGCGGTCGCGAGATTGAGGCGCGTCGGCGCCGCCCTCGGGGCGATTTCGACGGCGCGCGTCAACGCCTCGACCGCGCCGGCGTGATCGCCGAGTCCCGCCTTCGCATTGCCGATATTGTTGAGGCACTCGAAATCATCCGGCGTCTGCGCAAGGACGATCCCATAGGCCTTGATGGCCTCATCAAATTGTTCAAGTTTCTGCGCGAGGAAGCCGCGATAGCGCGCGACGCGCAGGCTTTTGTCGGAAATCGCGAGCCCTTCCGTCGCAACCGCAAGCGCGTCTTCATCGCGACCGTCGTCGATCAGCACGGAAATCAGATTGCAGGCGATGGTGATGTCTTCTGCGCGCGCCTGATGCGCGCTTTTGAGGTGTTCGGCGGCGGCGGCCCGGTCGCCTGACCGCGCGAGAAGCATCCCAAGAAAAGCATGCAAAGGCGCTGCGTCGCCGGCGCCGGATTCAAGCCCGCGTTCGGCCAGTTCACGCGCCCGACGCATGTCGCCTTTGCGCGCCGAGGCGACCGCCTGCGCCAGAAAGTCGACGGTCGAAGCGTCAATTATCGGATCGGGCATCAAGTCTCCAGCAGCGGCCGGTCGATCATGGAGCGTCTAACATGCGAAGCCGCAAAGAAAAACGGGGGATTCCCGAAGGAATCCCCCGCCATTTTTGAGCCGACGTTTAGCCTAGAAGTCGAGCGTCACGTTGACGAACAAGTACCGGCCGAGCGCGTCATAGGTCGCCGGATAAGTGTTGCCGTTGCAAGGTCCGGTCGGGCAGAGATTCGAGCCCGGACGGAGTGCGTTGCCGGACGTCACGAGCGGCGGCTCCCGGTCGAGCAGGTTGTTGACGCCGAATCGCATGGTGTAGGCGTCTTTCAGCGAATACACGGCGACGAGGTCGAAATAGCTCTGAGAACCGATCTCAAGGCCCGGATCGAAGAGGTTCGCGCCGGCAAGCGTCGCATTTGCGACGGTCGTTTCCGCGGCGACCGCGCCGACATAACGCCATTGGGCCGAAACGCTGAGGTCAAATGGCGTCGTGTAGGTCAGCCGCGCCTTGTGGCGCCATTTCGGTAGCGGCGCGCCGCTGCTGGTGGTGCCGCCGGCGCTGCAGGTCGGTCCATATAGGCCGGCGCAGTCATAAGGATCGGTGAGGCCGTTATTGACGTCATAGGCCAACAGCTTGGTGCCCTGGAAACTAAAGGACAGGTCGCCAAATTCGCCAATCTCGTGACTGTAAGTGCTGGCGAATTCAATGCCTCTGGTCTGCACCGATCCGACATTGCCCGGAATGTTATCGGTGAAACCGAACGGGGTCAGCCAGAGTGAGCCGGCTGGGTCACGATTGACGAGAGCGCAGGAGTCCGGCGTGAAGGTCGCCGTCGCATTGGCGACGCAGTGATTGAGGATCGCATCGACGCCAAAGCCGTTGATGGCGTCGTCGATCTTGATGTTGAAATAATCGACGGTGAGCGCAAAGCCCGGAAGGGCGCTCGGCTGAATGACGCCGCCGACAGTCCAGGTCTTCGCGGTTTCCGGCTGCAAGTTCGGATTGCCGCCAAGCAGACCGTTATATTGACCGGCCGGGTTGGGGGTGGTGCCGGTGCCGACGGTCAGGCCCTGAGCGATACAGCCAAACTGCGTCGGTGTAATCGGCGCCCCGGCGCAAGGATCGACGGTGCCGCTAAGGCCGACGAACGGCGCTGAGAACAACTCCTGGATGTTCGGCGCCCGGACGGCGCGGTTATAAGAACCGCGCAGGCGGAAATCCGGGATTGGCGCGATCTCGGCGCCGACCTTATAGGTGTTGGTGCCGAACGAATTGCCGCCGCTGGTGTCATAGTCAGACCGGCGATAGCCCGCATTGAACGACAATTCATGCACGAACCCTTCATTGACGACCGGGATCTGCGTCTCGCCGAAGAATTCAAGCACCTCAAAGTCGCCGGCGGTCGGCAAGGTCGGCGCGCCCTGGCCGGTCAAGTCTCCGGTCTGGAACGCGTTGTCGGTCTTCAAATCCAGCGCCTCTTTGCGCCATTCGACGCCGGCGTTGACCTGCACGCCATTATTGGCGGACGGGAATTTGACGCCGTATTTGGTGAGATCGCCGGTAACGGAGGCGTTGAAGACCGACTCCCGCGTCTCGCCGCTCTGGAAACCTGTCGCGGATAGATAATTGACGGCGGCTGGCGATGCGCCGCCTTCGCCGGCGAAGACGTCGTAGGGCACGCAATTCAGATCGCTGCCGTCAATGACCGACCGGCAAACGACCTGGCCGAAGGTCGGGCTGCCGACCCGCGTGTCGGTAATCGCGTTGAGGGCCCGGTTCAGGCGGACGATCGAAAACTCATTCTCATAGACTTGAGAATAATTGACCTCGCTGAACTGGAAAAAGGCGTCATAGGACCAGTCTTCGCCGAGATCGCCCTTCGAGCCGATGACGGCGCGGAAGGTCGTGTGGCCGAGATTCGACCGGCGCGGTCCGCCCTCGACATTGCGGCGCAGGATCTGCGCAAAACCCTGATTATAGGTGTTGCCGAGCGAATCGAAGAAGACGATCGGCGCGGCGGCCGGCGTCGGATTATAGGGGGCGCCCACCGCCGTCGGGAACGCGCCGATAAATCCGTTGATGAGGTTGTCGCTGTCGCAGATGACGGCGAATTGCGCGGCGGACATCAACGGGTTGTCGCAGTTTAGAGTCAATGTGTTTCCGAAATCGCCCGACGGCGCGATCTGCGCGACGGTCTCGTCATCCATGAACATGAATTCAGCATAGGGCTTGATCATGTCGTTGATTTCGTAATTCGCAAAGAAGCCGGCGGTGTAGCGCTCATCGGGGCGCTGGAAGTAATTCGTCGGCGCGAAATTGTAACGCGAGGTGGTGTTGGCGAAGGCGCCGCCCGGCCCGAATTCATAGACGGTCGATGATGCCGTATTGAGCGACGTGTCGAAGAGAATGACCGTGCCTTTTTCATTGGTCAGCGAACCGCCGCAATTATTGGCGCCGCCGCCGGTGTTCTGAAGGACGCAGGCGCTGTAGTCGCGGGCGTCCTGCGTGATCGCATTGATCTTGCGATAGCCGGCATAGGCCATCAAATGACCGCGATCGTCGGCGAAGCTCGTGCCGAACATCGCCGTCGCGTCGAACGCCTCGCCATCGGTGATGCTGCCGTCCGGGAACGGGAAGCCGCGCGCGTTGAGGAACGGCCGGATGAATTCATTGTTGTTGTTGTGCTGAAAGAAGCTGTACTGGCTGTCGATGCGGAAGCCTTCAAAGTCGGTGTCGACGATGAAGTTGACGACGCCGGCGACCGCGTCGGCGCCGTAGACGGACGACGCGCCGCCGGTCAGCACTTCAACGCGCTTCAGGACGGCGCCGGGGATGATATTGATGTCAGCCGCGTTGCTGCCGGTCGGGCTCGGATCGCCCGGGACTAGGCGGCGACCATTGACGAGCGTCAGCGTGCGCGCGGTGCCGAGGCCGCGAAGGTC
>JBGSNB010000188.1:0-4516 GCA_041739835.1 Parvularculaceae bacterium
CGTCGATCGCGGCAAGGCCCGACATTTCGCGGCGGCGGCCGGCGAGAACCTGGTCCTCGAAATCTTCCGGCGCGGCGCGGCCATGCGCCGCCAGATAGTCCGCTCGCAGATGATCGAAGAAAAGCCCGTCATGCAGGCCGACAAAACGGCGGACATAGTCTTCCGGCGTATAGGGAAGGCCAAGCGCGCCCAGCGCCGCGCGCTCGCCGCGTATGGCCAGCACCTCGCTGTCGACGAGGACGCCGTCGCAATCGAAAATCACCGCGTCGAACAAGGGGGAGGAGGCCGCCTCTGCTGCGCTTCACGCGTAGGCGTAGGGACCGCCTTTTTCAAGCGCGCGCTTGTAGGCGGGGCGCGCATGCAGCCGGTCGACATAGGGCTTGAGGTTTTTCGCGGCTTTCACCGAATCGATGCGCTGCAATGCCGCCTCCACCGGGAAACTCATGATGATATCGGCGGCGGTGAAGTCGGGCCCCGCGAGCCAGTCGCTTTTGCCAAGCTCGGCGTCGAGATAGTCGAACAGCGCCTTGGTGGTGTGATTGAGATAGGCGTCGCGGACCCCCTGCGTCAGCCTTTTCGCGATCGGCTTTGCAAAGAACGGCATCGGCGCCGTTTCCATGCGATTGAGAAAGAGCGCCAATACGAGCGGCGGCATATAGGAGCCTTCGGCCGCGTGCAGCCAGTATTTGTAGCGGCGATGCGCGTCGGCGCCGGCGGCGGGCGCGAGCCGGCCTTGCCCGTGGGCGTCGATGATGTGTTCGATGATGGCGGCGGTTTCCGCGTAGACCGCGCCGCCGTCCTCGACCACCGGCGACTTGCCGAGCGGATGAATTTTCATCAGCTCCTTCGGCGCAAGATTGGTCTTCTTGTCGCGCTCATAGCGCTTCACCTCGTAGGGAACGCCAAGCTCCTCGAGCAGCCACAAGACGCGCTGCGATCTCGAATTCTCAAGATGATGGACAATGATCATGTGAGCGCCTTTCTAGTAGAGCGTTGCGAGCGCGTCGCGCGCGAAATCCATCAGCTCGCCGGTGCGGCCGGTGCGGACCTTTTCCGCCCAGTCGGGGTCCTGCAGCAAGGCGCGGCCAACCGCAATGAGGTCGAAATCGCCGCGCTCCATCATCTCGATCAGCCGGTCGAGCGAGGCGGGTTTTGACACCTCGCCGCCATAGGTCGCGGTGAACTCGCCGGACAGGCCGACGGAGCCGACCGAGATCGTCGGCTTGCCGGTCAGCTTCTTCGCCCAGCCGGCGAAATTGAGATCGGAGCCGTCGAAGGCCGGCTCCCAGAAGCGGCGCTGCGAGCAATGGATGATGTCGATGCCGGCGTCGACGAGCGGCGCGAGCCATTGCTCAAGCTCCTGCGGGGTCCTGGCGGCGCGCGCCGCGAAGTCCTGCTGCTTCCATTGCGAAACGCGAATGAGCAGCGGGAAGTCCGGGCCGACTTTGTTCCGTGTACGGCGGATGATCTCGCAGGCAAAGCGCGTGCGCCCGTCCCAGCCTCCGCCCCAGCGGTCGGCTCGCAAATTCGTGTCCGCCCAGAAGAAGCTGTCGATCAGATAGGAATGCGCGCCGTGAAGCTCGGCGCAGGCAAAGCCCGCCTCCTTCGTCGCGACGGCGGCGGCGACGAATTCCTCAATCGCGGTCTCAATCTCCGCCTCGGTCATCGGCGGCCATAATGGTTTGCCCGGGACTTTGACCCCGGACGCCGACCAGGACGCGATGTCGGGGTGACGGCTTTTCGCGGGATTGCGATAGGGGCCCTCATGCCAGAGTTGCAGGCCCATCTTGCCGCCCGCCGCCCTGACGCCGTCTGCGACCTTTTTCCAGGCGGCTTTGGCTTCGGCGGTCGCGATGTCCGGCACATCGGGCGTCCCGTCCGCCGTGGTCGTATTCGGGTGGACGCCTTCGGAGAGAATGAGCCCGACGCCGCCTTCCGCCCGGCGGCGGTAATAGGCGGCGACATCCGGCCCCGGCACATGCCCCGGCGAGAACGACCGCGTCATCGGGGCCATGACGATGCGGTTTTTCAACGCGAGCGCGCCGGCGCGGAACGGCGTGAACAGGATGTCGACGGATTTTGACATGCAGACTCCCGGAAGGCGCAGGCCGACGTTCTTAGCCGGAATGGCGGGCGAAGGCATCTACGCTGCGCAGCAATGGCGCGGACCTCAAAAGTCTCTATATAGCGGCCATGAAATTCCTCGATCGCACGAAAATCTACGTCGAGAGCGGCGCCGGCGGCGCCGGCTGCCTGTCGTTCCGGCGTGAGAAATTCGTCGAATTCGGCGGCCCGAACGGCGGCGACGGCGGCCGCGGCGGGCATGTCTTCGCCGAGGCCGTGGCGAATCTGAACACGCTGATCGATTTCCGTTTCCAGCAGCATTTCACCGCCAAGAACGGCCGGCCGGGCGAAGGATCGAACCGCACCGGCGCCGATGGCGACGACCTCGTCATCAAGGTCCCAGTCGGCACGCAGATCTTTGAAGAGGACGAGGAGACGCCGGTCGCCGACCTCGACACGCCGGGGATGCGCGTCCTCCTCGCCAAGGGCGGCAATGGCGGCTTCGGCAACGCGCATTTCAAGACTTCGACCAATCGCGCGCCGACGCGGGCGAATTCGGGCCAGTCGTCGGAAGAGCGCACGCTATGGCTGCGATTGAAGCTGATCGCCGATTTCGGGCTGGTCGGCCTGCCGAACGCCGGCAAGTCGACGCTGCTGTCGGCGGTGACGGCGGCAAGGCCCAAGATCGCCGATTATCCGTTCACGACGCTTGATCCAGGCCTTGGCGTCGTCCGCCTCAATGAAGGCGAGAGCTTCGTCCTCGCCGATATTCCCGGCCTCATCGAGGGCGCGCATGAGGGCGCCGGCATCGGCGACCGCTTCCTTGGACATGTCGAGCGCTGCGCGGCGATCATTCATCTTGTCGACGGCACGTCCGAGACCGTCGCCGCCGATTATCGCACCATTCGCGCGGAGCTCGCCGCCTATGGACACGGGCTCGAGGAAAAGCGCGAAATCGTCTGCCTCAACAAGATCGACGCGCTAGATGCCGCGACGATGAAGAAGCGCCTGTCGGCGCTGTCGAAAGCGGCGGGAAGGCCGGCGCGGCCGATCTCCGGCGTTTCGGGCGCCGGCATTGCGCAATTGATGCGCGATCTGATGACGATCCGGAAGGGCGGCGCGGCGCTCGATGACGCGGCCGCGGACGACGCCGGCGCGTGGACGCCGTGACCTGTCACATCAGGTAATGCGCCGCGACGAGCGCGCCGATGATGGCGACCGCCGTTCCGATGAGCACGAGCCCCATGCGCTTCTCGATCACCGGCGCGATCTGCGGGCCGAATTTCTGGAAAATCCAGGCGACCGCGAAAAACCGCGCGCCGCGCGTCAGCACCGTCGCTATGAGGAAGATCGGCAACGAGAATTGCATCGCGCCGGAAACGATGGTGACGAGCTTGAACGGGATCGGCGTCAGCCCCTTCATGAAGATGAACCAGGCGCCCCACTCGGCGTAGAAGGCGCGCAACGCCGCTTCCTTGCCGCCATAGCCAAACAGCGAAATGATCCACTGTCCGACCGATTCAAACAGGAAATAGCCGATCGCATAACCGCCGAGCCCGCCGGCGACCGAAGCGATCGTGCAGTTCAGCGCATAGCGCGCCCATTTCGACGGCTCGGCCGCCGCCATCGGTCCCAGCATCAAATCGGGCGGCAGCGGAAAAAACGAGCTTTCGGCGAACGAAATCGCGAACAATGATCGCTCCGCATGCGGACTGCGGACAAGGGCCATCATGCGGGATTTCTGGGCGGCGAACATCTGCTGGACCCTCAAGCGACGGCTGATCTTGTTTGGGCGGGGCGTCGCGCCCCGTTAAGGCATAGGCCGCCGCCCTTGTCATTGCGTTAACTCCCGAAAGGCGGCGAAAAGAGGACCGGGCGCGGCGCGGCTTACCTGAAACGCGTGAACCTGTTAAGGGCTGGCCGCCGGCTATGCGTCCAAGGCAGGCGCACCGCCGGCGTCGGAGCCCGCCATGATCCCGTCTCGTCACGACACCTCGCGCATCGGCCTGCTCGGCGGGTCGTTCAATCCCGCCCATGACGGCCATCGCGAGATTTCGCTGGAGGCGATCCGCCTTCTCGGCCTTGACGCGGTCTGGTGGCTGGTGACGCCGGGCAACCCGCTGAAGGAAGGCGGCGATTACGACTACGCCCCCTACCCGCAGCGGCTCGCCGACGCCCGCCGCGTGGCCAGTCACCCGCGCATCATCGTGTCGAATTTCGAGGACCGCAAGAACCTTCAGTACACGGTCGATACGCTCGAGGCGCTCGCCGATCTCTGGCCGCAGATCCATTTCGTCTGGCTGATGGGCGCGGACAGTCTCGCGGGTTTTCATCGCTGGAAGAACTGGCGGCGCATCGCAAGCCTTGCGCCGATCGCGGTGTTCAGCCGGCCGGGCCACGAGGCGGCGGCGCTTTCCAGCGAGGCGGCGCGCGAACTTGCGCTGTTCCGCGC
>JBGSNB010000257.1:0-10205 GCA_041739835.1 Parvularculaceae bacterium
GCAGTTTGGGTCGAGCATGGGTGCGTCTCCTAGCGATTTCGGCGAAGCCTTCATCGGGATCATCGAACCTGACGAGTTGGATTGCTTCGGCAAATTCTCGGGAATGATGGACCCTGACATCTGAAAAGGCAGCCTCATTAGCGATCAGGTCGCGCAGGTGAGCCAATGCGTTTCCAATCCCTCGATGGTCAGGGGCATCAACTATATGCCGAGCCATAGATTGCAGGTGAAACGGTTTACCGGTGCAGTTTGCGGCGCAGTCGTTCTGGGCTTCGGTCACAAAGCGATTACCAAAAGCCGTGGGCGAAAACCCGGAAGCTACCCCGCCCATGAATGCCACCAATCCCTTAGCAAGTTCGGTCGGATTGCCTCTGTTTGCGGCGGCCAAGGAGACGAGGCCCGCAAGTCCGTCACGGACATGCCCTTCCCAGATTGGAATTCGCCGACCGAAGAAAGCGCGAAGCGAAGTAACGGTCGCGTTTTGGCCGGTGAGTACAAGGAGCGACCCTTGGGCGTTTGACCGCGCATAGATCGGAGCGCTGAGATTCTTCGCTACACTATAGCCGCCATGTACCGGTGCGGTGTTGTCGGCATAGTGGACGGTAAGCCCCGCCGGGAGATTTGCGGTGAGGTCGATCTGGCCGCCGTCACGAAGGGACGTGCGAGCGGCAAGAATCCAGGCTCCCAATTCAGGCTGGCTGTTCGCCCACCGATGGGCTTGGTCCAGCTCTTCAAATCGGTCGGCAGCATTCTTTAGGTCGATCCATCTTTGATCGGCGGCGGCCATTTGCGCTTGGCTACCGCTGAATATCTGCTGCATCGGGTCTGCGAAGATGCGGAGCTGAGCACCTGCACTATGAAGAGCAATAATGATGGCATGTTGGTCTGCACTGGCGTCCTGGTGCTCGTCGCAAATGATTATAGGAAATCGGTGCGCCACAGTGGCAGCGATCATAGGGTGAGATGCGAGGAGCTTAGCCACCTTTTGGGCGGCGATGCTGTATCCGTTGCCTCCTTCCCGCCTAGCCCAAGCCCCTACGTCGGCAGGCAAGCCGAGGGCTTTGTGGTAGGCACAGGCAATCTCGGTAATTAGGCCATCAATAGTGCGGATTTCCACGCGACGATTTAGGCCTCGCGTTCGCGCAGCAAACACGTCGCATGCCGCATTGGTGTGGGTCAGAATAAGGAGTCGACCATCGCCAAGAGACGGCGCAATATCGCAGGCATAGCTCGCGCCTTGATATGTTTTCCCGCAACCGCCCGGCGCTTCCACGACTACAAGCCGCGCGGACGACCGTAGTGCTTCGGCTACGGAAGCGTCGCTCATCAATCCACCGTCTGCACCGCTGGCAAACCAACAGCGTCTCGGACCGCATTCACGAACGGCAAAAGCTGTGGCTGCACATGGGGCCAAAGGCCAAGAGCAAACATTTTCTCAGCAAGCTCCACGCCACCGGCGGTAGATTTGAACCACCGTTGACCGTGTTTCTTCCACGACTTCTTTATATTCTCCGCCGCTTCCGGGGGAGCATGGCCGCAAGCTGCCTCGATCATGAGTTGCAGGATGTTATCGGTCGCGGCCTGTATGGCAGCCAATGATTTGTCCTGACTTCCCGCGCGATCCGCCAAGGTTCGCAAGCGCTCCCCGTCATCGCCGTCTGGGTCGCGGATGAATGCCTCAAGCTGGTCGTCGCCTAAGTGCGGAATTAGATTGGTTTCCAGGCAGCCATTGTCCCAACGCATGAGCAGCAACCCCAGCTTATCCTTGACCTGCTGCCACAGGCCCATCTGAGTGCCCTCGTTATCGGCGAAGCCCGCGACCTTAAGTCCGCTGTCCGCGATGCCGCGCAATACGGCCAGTGCTTCGGAATTGCTCCCTCCGTCACTGACCCAAATCCCGTAACGCCGCATGTCTTCGCCAAGGGAGCGATTGATAAGAGTGGTGACAAAGCCGACCTCGGTTGCACCCTCGGCTATGATGGCCACGCGAGCCAGAAAGGTTTCAGGGTCGCGCTTCTGTTGCGGCCCGACTGTAGCGGGCAATTCCCCGACCGTGCCGCCAGCGTCTACATACCAAAGGCTAGCACCGACAGCGGCACTAACCGCCGGGGCGCTGTGGGTCGTCACAAAGACCTGAGACGGTCGGGCAATCAGCTCCTCCATCAATAGGCGCTGACGGTAGGACTCCAGCCCGCGCTCGATTTCATCGACGACCATAACCGGATGCTCGACCTGATGGGCCGCCGCCACTTCCAGCGCCGCCAGTCGTCTTGTGCCAGCGCCCCAGCTAGACAGCGGCAGCATTGTTCCGTCCTTTGTCGCCGTGAGGCCGATCAATGCGTTCAATGAGAAGCCCGGCCCACCTACAAGCCCCAGACTTAAATCGGTTGGTAGCGCACGCTTGCCGAAACGCTCGTCCAGGTTGCCAAGCGCAGTTTTCGCATCGTCATGCAAAACGCCTTTCACGTCGGTCTTGGCGATTTCGTTGCCCAAGCGGGACCGCAATGTCTTGTCGCTCAGCAGACGTTCGAGTGCTGAGCCCTGGATAAGTCGAAGATCCCGGTCGTTGCGATCGTCACCGCTCAGCCGCACTAGGCCGATGTTGCGCCTGACAGACACTGGAAAGTGATCGAAGGTGTCATCGGGTTGGCAGATTTCATGTTGAAGCTCGAAATCGGGCGTGCCGCATACCCGCAGGCAGAACACAGGATCATTCGGCTGCGCAGCTTCGGCGTCCATGTCCGGAACCTTGGCGGTCGTGCCGTCCCACTCCCACGGCCAGACGCTTTTGCGCTGCTCGGCGATTCCGCATGATAGCGGAAGCGCCATGACGGCTCCGATCTCGAAACCGTCTTCATATTTTCGCTGCCAATAATCCGCATCGGAAAGGGTGCTGGCATTGGTCGGATTCAGCAGGAGCGCGATTGCTTCAAGGATGGTGGTCTTGCCGACATCACCGCCGCCGAGCAGGACATTCACACCCTTGCCCGGACGCCACAGCAGTTTCTCGATGCCCCGAAACCGTCGAATTGACAGGAAGCGAATATACGGGGCTTCGTCCGCCGCTGGTAGTTCTTGATCTGGCATCCCGAAATCTTAGCCGAAGTGCGGTGCTTGGGAAACTCCTTCATCTTTTCAGTAGCCGATCGTCCGCCAGTTGCTCACACGTCAGTTCGGCTTTTAAGGCAATGCACGCGGTTTAATTCAGCACAGTCTGATTGTCTGGCGACGGCACGGGCGGAATGACTCACGCTCCTATCGGTGCCCGAATCTCATTTCGCCATTGATCAAAAATAATGAGAAAGCGGCGTTTTCTAGTTGCCGTCATTCGAGGCAAACCGAAAAAAGTTCTACACAGTTCCTGCACAGGCCAAAAATGGTCTATTTTTGGTAATTATATCAGTGACTTACAAGTCACCGATATAATGGTCGGAGTGAGAGGATTCGAACCACGCGCGCCCTTGGCGCGCCAAGTTCAGAATGGAGGTTCGAATCGCCGGGATTTGCGAACTGGTCGGAGTGAGAGGATTCGAACCTCCGGCCCCTAGCTCCCGAAGCTAGTGCTCTACCAGGCTGAGCTACACTCCGACGGTGCGCCCCTATAGCGGCCGGCCCCGGCCTTTGCAATCAACGTCTTCGATGGGCTTTGCTGGTGCCTGCAAGCGATGAAACGCCTTTGGAATCGCCGTTGATTTCCGCCGCCAGCGGCGCTATCAGGCCGGGCCTCTTGGGGCGTCGCCAAGTGGTAAGGCAGCGGTTTTTGGTACCGCCATTCCTAGGTTCGAATCCTAGCGCCCCAGCCATCGCTGAGCCCCTCAGCCACGCGTCTAAACAGTCGCCCAATTTGCGGTAAACCCCGCAGTTTACAGGCGTTTTCCCCAGACATGGAGGTCGGGGCGCGCAGCGTTTGTCGAATTTGGCGCCGTCGGCGCCGAAAGGCTCCGCGCTCATCGCGGCGCGTCGACCGACATCGCAATATTATTTCGTTCGTTCGCGTGCGTCGGACTATATTGCGCGCGGCGCCGCCGCTTGTTACAAGCTAACGGGGCGTGGATGGAGGGTGACGATTGCGATGTCGTCAATCCGCGCCCTGGTCGCGGAGGGAATGGCCAGCGGTGCAAGGCGAAATTTCGTCGTTGCATTTGCGGACCGGTTCATCCAAACATGAGCGTCGAAGGGGTTTATGTCGGGGTACGATGCGATTATTGTCTGTCGGCGGACAAACGCGCCCCCTTTTTCCTTTCGCAATGAATTCGCCGGCTCAAGGATGAGCCATCCAACCAATTGAAGCCGAAGCAAACCGTTAGGTGAGGCAATGAAGAAGAAAGCTCTGGTCCTGGTGTCAGCTGCGGCGATGTTTGTCGCCATGGGGGCGCCCGCATTCGCGCAGTTTTCGTCGGCGCTGAATGAAAGCGAAGCGACGGCGAAGGAAGCGAAGGCGTCGCAGCAGCGCGTCGATCAGCTCGACGATCAGACGGCGTCGCTCCTCAATGACTATCGCGCCAATCTGAAACAGCTTGAGGCGGCCACGCGCTACAACGCCTCGCTGAACCGGAACATCACGGCCCAGCAGCGCCAGATCGAGCGTCTGCGCCTCGATATCGAAAACGTTTCGGGCCTGCAGCGCGCGATGCAGCCCCTGATGGAAGACATGCTGGCGACGCTCGGCGAAGTCGTCGCCGCCGACCTGCCCTTCAACATCGACGAGCGCACGGGCCGCGTCGATCGCCTCAACAAGGTGATGGGCGATCCCTCGATCTCCGCGGCGCAGCGCTATCGCCTGATCGTCGAGGCCTATCAGATCGAAAACGAATATGGCCGGACGATCGGCGCCTATGAAGGCTCGATCGACGACGGCGGCGAACTTCGCACCGGCGAATTCCTCCGCGTCGGCCGCATCGCGCTGATGTTCAAGACCGCGGACGATTCGGTCCTCAAGATCTACGACAAGGACCAGAAGGCGTGGGTCAATCTCAACAAATCCTATTTGCCGGATGTCCGCCTCGGCCTGCGCATGGCCAAAGAGCAGACCGCGCCCGGCCTGCTGCCGGTGCCGGTGAAGGCGCCGACTTCCGCCGCCGCCTCGCAGTAACGCAACGACGAAATCCGAAGGAAACCAGTCATGAACTTCCTCAAACTTGCAGGCGTCTCTCTCGTCGTCGGCGTTGCAGCGCTCGCGTTCGACGTTCCGGCCTCCGCGCAGCAGCCCGCCGCGCCCGCGCAGCCGGCGGCGCGCCAATTGACCCTCGACCAGGTTCTCTCGGCGGTTCGCCGCGAGCGCACCGAATCGAGCGCCGAGAACCGCCAGCGCGAAGACCGCTTCGTCCGTGAGCGGAACAATCAGCAGGCCGAACTCGGCCGCGTGCGCGGCCAGGTCGTCGCGGCGGAAGCCGAAGCGACGAGGCTCGAGGGGGCGATGGCCGCGAACCAGGCCGAGATCGACAAGCTCGACCAGGAGCTCGCGGACAAGCAGGGCGAGTTCCAGGAACTCTTCGGCGCCGCAAGATCGGCCGCCGCGGACCTCACCGCGCAGATCGATCGTTCGCTGATTTCCGCCGAATTCCCCGGCCGCTCGGCCGAACTGGCGGAAGTCGCGCAGACCGACACGCTGCCGACCGAAGCCCAGCTTCGCTTCCTTTGGGAAACGCTCGTCCAGCAGATCACCGAACAGTCGAAGGTTTCGACCTTCCCGGCGAATGTCGCGCAGGCGGACGGCACCGCCGTGTCGCGCGAAATCACCCGGATCGGTCCGTTCGTCGCCTTCTCCGGCGGCAGATACCTCACCTACAAGCCGTCGCAAGGCCAGCTTGAGTTTCTCGCCCGCCAGCCGGCGAGCGCGGTTCTCGGCGCCGCCAAGTCGGTCGAGAACGCCAAAGGCGACGGCTTCGTGCGCGGCGTCATCGATCCGTCGCTCGGCACGCTGCTCGGCCTTATCGTCGAGACGCCCAATCTGACCGAACGCATCCAGCAGGGCGGGTCGATCGGCTATCTGACTCTCGCGCTCGGCGTGCTCGCCTTCGTGTGGGGCGTCTTCCGCTGGGTCACGCTCTCCGGCACCGCGGGCACGGTGAAATCGCAGATGCGTCGTCCGAAGGCGTCGAAGTCGAACCCGCTCGGCCGCGTGCTGATGGCTTACGAGGCCGTGCAGAACAAGAGCGACACCGAAGCCGTCGCCGCCGCGCTCGACGACGCGATCCTGAAAGAGATCCCGAAACTCGAAAGCGGCCTCAATCTCGTGAAGATCGTCTCGTCGATCGCGCCGCTGCTCGGACTCCTCGGCACCGTTATCGGGATGGTCATCACCTTCCAGTCGATCACCCTGTTCGGCGCCGGCGACCCGCAGATCATGGCTTCCGGCATTTCGATCGCGCTGATGACGACCGTTATCGGCCTCGTCGTCTCGATCCCGCTCGTCATTCTCTACGCCTTCGCGGCGGGGGCGGCGAGCCGGATCACGCAGATGCTCGAAGAGCAGGCTGCGGGCATCATCGCTGAACACGCTGACGGCCGCCGCTAGGGCCGTCAGCGCAACCGGAAGGACGAGAAATGTTCGAATTTCTCAATCCGCGCGTCGCCTTCGAATCCATTCAGGCGTTCGTCGGCAGCGGCGGTCCGGTGCTCTTCGTGATCATGATCCTCACCTTCGTTTTGTGGGGGCTGATCATCGAACGGGCGCTGTACTGGACGACCGCGCATCCGATGGTGGCGAGCCGCGCAAAACGGGCGTGGGGCGCGCGGTCGGATCACAAATCCTGGTGGGCGCACGCCTATCGCAACCGCCTGCTGTCGGAAGCCAAACAGGAAGCCGAGCGGTTCAACGACATCATCAAGACGCTGGTCGCGGTGACGCCGCTGCTCGGCCTGCTCGGGACGGTGACGGGGATGGTTTACGTCTTCGACATCATGGCGGTGACGGGCTCGTCGAATGCGCGGCTGATGGCCGAAGGCATTTCGCGCGCCACGCTGCCGACCATGGCGGGCCTCTTCACCTCGGTGTCGGGCGTCATGTTCACCTATTGGTTTGACCGCTTCTCGCAGAAGGCGACCGCAAAGCTTTCTGAAGAAATGAAGATCGGGTAGCCCGGATGCGCAGGACCAAACACACCAAAGCGACCGGCGGCGACGCGGAAGTGAACGTCACGCCGCTGATGGACATCGTCTTCATCATGCTGATCTTCTTCATCGTGACGGCGACGTTCACGCGCGAAAAGGGCATCGACGTCCGGACGCCGGAAGAAACGCCGCCGGACGACAAGACGATACCGCCGCCCGCGCTGCTGCTTTCGCTGCAGCAGGACGGCTTCGTGCGCGTCAACAATGTCCGCATCATCGATCCTTTATCGACGAAGCCCGTCGTCGAGGAATTCATGGCGCGCGAACCCAAAGGCGTCGTCCTTGTCAGCGCCGCCGCGGCTTCGGAAGCGGGCGTTGCGGTGACGGTGATGGACCAGGCCTATGCCGGCAATGCGACGGCCGTGTCGCTGGCGCTGCAAAAGGAATAGCCGTCGGCCTTGAGCCGGCGCGCCGATTTCGGGTCGGCGCGTTCAACTAGCGGAATGAGTCATGGCGAGAAAACGCTCTACCCTCGGCGGCGGTTCGGCGGACGAGGAAATCAACGTGACGCCGTTGATGGACATCGTGTTCATCATGCTGATCTTCTTCATTGTCACCTCGACCTTCGTCAAGGAGCCGGGGGCCGAGATCAACCGGCCGGAAGCGGTCACCGCGAAAGAGCGGAAATTCGCCTCGATCCTCGTCGCCATCGACGCCGAGAACAAGATCTGGATCGACAAGGATGAGGTGACGCTCGACACCGTCCGCACCGCGGTTGAACAGCTGGCGCAGGAAAACCCGAAAGGGACCGCCGTCGTTCAGGTCGATCGCCGGGCGCAGTCGCGCTATCTCATCGAGGTGGTCAATCAGATCCGCGACGCCGGCGTTTCGGAAATCGCCGTTTCGACCGAAGAACAGAGCTAAGGGAGCGCTGGCATGGGTTCGGCAATTCGACTGGTGTTGGGCGTTCCGGGCGCGGCGATCGTCACCGCGCTCCTCTTCCTTGCGATGGCGTATCTGATCAAGCAGGACGCTCAGCTCGAAGAAGAGCGCGACGCGCTCAACATCAACATCACGCAGCAGCTTCAGGATACGGACCTTTCGAACGCCAACAAGGATTTCAAGCGGCCGACGCTGGACACGCCGCCGCCGCCGCCGCCCGCGGTCACCGACCCGTCGAACCGGCCGGCGCTTGACGGCGTCAGGGCGGCGGTCCCCGAACTCAATGTCAATCTGAATGTCGGCACCGGCTTCAATCCGGACCGCGACGCGCAGCCGCTGGTGCGCATTCCGCCGCAATATCCGGAACGCTGCATGGCGCGGGCGGGCGCGAAGGAAACGGTTTTCGTCGAATTCGACGTGACGCCGGACGGCACGACGACGAATATCCGGGTCGTCGAAACGACGAATTCCTGCCTGAACAGCGCGGCGTCGCGGTCGGTCGAACGCTGGAAGTATCAACCAAAGATCGTCGAGAACAAGGCCGAATGGCGACGCGGCGTCCAGACCGCGATCACCTTCGAACTTGCGGAAGAATGATGCGCCCCGGCGCAGCGGCACCACCTTCTTGGCTTAGTCGATCGTTTAAGGCGGCATGATGATGAAACTCAAGAAACAGATCGCCGGCTTGCTCCTCTCGGGCGCTGTCGCCGTCGGAGCCTTTGCCGGAGCGACGGTCTTCGCGACCGGCGTCGCGGTCGCGCAGGAAGACGAGGGCGGCTCCGAAGAGGAGCAGCCCCGCAAGCGGTCGGAGACGCTTGACCTTGCGGTCGCCAAGATCCTCAACGAAGTGTTCGAGCTGCTCAATCTGCAGCCGCCGCAATTCCAGTCGGCGCTGACAAAGCTGAACGACCTCCTCGCGTCGAAGCCGAACATGAAGCCGTTCGACAAGGCGACGACCTTGCAGATGCGCGCCTCGGTCAAGGTGAACCTCGAAGACTATGCAGGCGCCTTGCGCGACTTTCAGGGCGCGCTCGATTCCGGCGGGTTCGACAACAACCAGAACAACCAGCTCCGCTATTACATCGCGCAACTGCAATTCCAGCTTGAGAATTACCAGGCGGCGATTCAGGGACTGAACGCCTGGATTTCTTCGGCGCGGGCCGCCGGCCTGCCGGTCGACGCCAACGCCTATTACCTGCTCGCCGCCGCCTATACGCAGCTCACGCCGCCGAACTGGCGCGCCGCGATGGGCCCGGCTGAGCAGACGATCGGCGCGCGGACGGAGCCGAAGAAATCGGATCACGATCTTCTCAATCTCATCTATTCGGAGCTGAACGAGAACACCAAGCGCGGGCCGCTCCTCGAAAAGATGATCAACAACTGGCCGAATGAGCGCTCCTACTGGGTGCAGCTGTCGGGTTTCTATTCGCAGACCGGCAAGGACCAGGACGCGTTCTCGGTCCTTGAAGTCGCCTATCGCGCCGGCCTGCTCAACAAGGAATCCGAGCTGATCACGCTGATCAATTATTACTCATTCTTCGACAATCCCTATCGCGGCGCCCGCATGATGGAGCGCGAAATGGAAGCGGGCACGATCGCGCGCAATACGAAGAACCTCACTTTGCTGTCGCAGCTGTGGAGCCAGTCGCGCGAACACAAGCGCGCCATCCCGGTCTTGCGCGCCGCCGCCCAATCGGCCGGCACCGGCGAGCTTTATTACCGGCTCGGCCAGGTGCTGCTCGCCGATGAGCAATATGTCGAATCTGAGCGCGCGCTGACGCAGGCGATCAACAAGGGCGGCCTGCCGGCGGAGAAAGTCGGCGACGCGTGGATGCTGCTCGGCACCGCGCGCTTCAGCAGGGCCGGTCCGGAAGACTGCAATCAGCGCGCGGAAGCCCGCAAGGCCTTCGTCAACGCCCAGCGCTACCCGAAATCGTCGCGCCAGGCGTCCGATTGGGTCACCTATATCGACGCCATCAACGACACGCAGCGCCGACAGGATCAGCTCGAACAGCAGCAGGGCGAAGAAGCGCGCCAGGACCAGATCGCGCGCCTGAAGACCGCGGTGCAGGTCTGCCGCCTGCAAGGCGGCGCCAATTGCCCGCAGCTTGAAGCGCAATTGAAAGCCATACAGGAAGCTGGCCCCGTGCAGCTGCGTTCGACCTGCGCCGGCGCCAACGCTCCGGCTACGCCCGCATCGCCGCCGGCGG
>JBGSNB010000355.1:0-2300 GCA_041739835.1 Parvularculaceae bacterium
GCGCCGCGTCGGCCTCGCCTGCGGCTCCGTGCGACGCCGCTTCCGGGCCCGCCGCTTTGACCCGCGTCAGAAGATGCACGATATGCAACAGGTCGCGGAGGATAACGGAAGGGTCGGCGCCGGCGTCATATTGCGCGCCGAACATCTCAAGCGCCGACTTCGCGTCGCCGCGCATCGCCGCTTCGAAAAGGTCCCAGCTCCGGCTGCGATCGGCGAGGCCGAGCATGGCGCGCACCATCTCCGCGCTCACCGTCTCGTCCGGCGTGTTGCGCTGGATCAGCGCCTGATCGAGGATTGACAAGGCGTCGCGGACCGAGCCCTCCGCCGCGCGCGCGATCATGAACAGGCCGTCGCGCTCGACCTTCGCATGCTCTCTGCCGACGATCGACGACAGATGCTCGGTCAGCATTTCGATCTCGATCCGCCGCAAGTCGAAGCGCTGGCAGCGCGACAGCACGGTGACCGGGAGCTTGCGGATTTCGGTTGTCGCAAAAATGAACTTCACATGCGGCGGCGGCTCTTCCAGCGTCTTCAGCAGCGCATTGAATGCCGCCGTCGACAGCATGTGAACTTCGTCGATGATATAGACCTTGTAGCGCGCCTCGACCGGCGCATAGCGCACGCCCTCGATTAACTCGCGAATGTCGCCGACGCCGGTGCGCGAGGCGGCGTCCATCTCGAACACGTCCGGGTGGCGGCTTTCGGCGATGGCGCGGCAATGGAGGCCCTCGACGGAAAGATCGATCGTCGGGCCGCTGTCCTCACCGTTCGGCCCGACATAATTGAGCGCGCGCGCGAGGATGCGCGCGGTCGTCGTCTTGCCGACGCCGCGAACGCCGGTCAGCACATAGGCATGCGCGATGCGCCCGGTTGCAAAGGCGTTGCGCAAGGTCCTGACCATCGCGCCATGGCCGATCAGGTCGTCGAAATTCTGCGGGCGGTATTTGCGCGCCAGAACCTGATAGGGCGTTGTGTCGGATGCGTCAGCCATCAGGGGTCATTATCCCCTAGGGGCGCTGTCCCGCAAGGCGCGCGAGACCTTCTTCCAGAGTGATCAGCGGCCGATAGCCGAGGTCGGCGCGCGCTCTGGCGTCGCTGATCGTGCAGTCGCGGCTCATGACATGGGCGGCAAATCGCGTCACCGGCGGCGGCGTTTTGGAATCCATCCGGCGGAACAGCGGCTCGCTCGCATTTGCGATCAGCCGCACCAGCCAGCCGGGCATCGATTTTTCCCCAAGCTCGACGCCGGCGGACCGGAGATAGGGCTTGAGAAAATCCCTGAAGACGACCGGCGCGCCGTCAACGACAAAATAGGCCTCGCCTGATCTCCCGCGCGTCAGCGCAAGGTCAAGCGCCGAGACGAGATTGTCGATATGGGTTGTAGAGGTTAGCGCGCGCCCGCCGTCAATCCACGCAAACTTCCCGCTCTCAGCCATTTTTCTGACAACCGGCAGGATGGTGGCGTCGCCCTCGCCCCAGATAAGGCGCGGGCGAATGACGATCGTTTCAAATCCGTTCGCGGGATCGCTCGCCGAGCGGACGGCGGCTTCGGCGCGCGCTTTCGTCGCCGAATAGGGAAATGGCGACGCAGGCGCGAGCGGATAGGTCTCATCAATGTCGCGCATGTGCTGGCCGTGGAAAAGCGCCGCCTCGGTTCCGACATGAACGAAGCGTCGGACGCCGGCTTCTTTCGCTGCTTTCAGCAAACGCTCAGTACCCTGCACATTGACCGATTCATACGTCGCAAGCGGGCCCCATTCCTCAACAAAGGCGGCGGCGTGAATGACCGCCTCGCATCCCGCAAGCATCGACGCGCTCACCGTCTCAAGATCGCCGCGGACAGGAACCGCGCCGGACGCCCTTAGCGCCGCATCGCTTTTTTCGGATCGGGATAAAGCTGTCATCGAATGGCGCGGCGCAAAGGATTTTGCGACAGCGCCGCCGACAAATCCCGAGCCCCCGGTGAGGAAAATCTTCATTGGTCCGCCGCCGCTGACGAGAAAGAAAGTGGAAGGCTGAAACGACCCGGGCCGAAACTCGTTACGGCTGCTTCCTTCCGGACCTGACCGGGTTGGCGAGGGGTCCGTCCGCCAGCCTTCCGGGGGCGTATATCAGCGGTCGCGGCGGCGAAGGCAAGAGGCCGCATCGCACAGCATGCTGGCGCCCGGCGCCCGGTATCAGCTAGATGCCTGCGCGATGACCGGGCCCGACGACTTCAATCACTTTGCGATCGAACCGCTCGACCGCGCGTCCGACGAGCGCGCCGATCCCCGCTGGATTGCGGCGCGGCTTGACGATCC
>JBGSNB010000380.1:0-1663 GCA_041739835.1 Parvularculaceae bacterium
TCAGCCAGGCGGCGGCGCCGTAATAGAGCGCCGCGATCTGCTTTCGCGTCCAGTCGTCCCAGGCGGTGTCGCTGACCGCCCGCAGGTGGCAGACCGTCAGCACAAGGAGCATGTCGAGGCGGTCCGCCGAGCCGACCGCTCTCGCGAAATCCGCGATCGGCCGCGCCTCGCCGAGATTGCGGCTGTGCGCGACGCCGACCATCTGGAAGGGCCGCGCGGCGCACCACGCGATCATCGCGGCGATGTCTTCCTCCGCCCCGAGCCTGCGCGCGATGCGGCCGATCAGAGCCTCGGCGGCGTCAATCGACGGCTCCTTCAGCGACCACCCCGCCTGATGCAGGAGGACGGCGACATAATAGGGCTCGACGCTGTCGGCTCCCGCAAGGATGCCGCTGGCGATGGGGTGCTCCTTCTGCAAGGCGCCCGTCCGTATTTTCGTCAGCACGCCGATCGACTGAAACACATGCTCGTCGAGCGAATAGCGCCGATAGAGCCCGAATTCGACGCGGCCGGCGATCTGGCCGAACGACGGCACATATTTGCCGAGAAGGCCGGTCTCCGACATCACGCGCAGCAGCTTCACCGGGTCTTTCGCCGCGGCGATCGAGGCGACAAAGATGCGGGCGATGACGGGATCGCGCCGGACCTCGCTCGTCACCGCGATCGCGTTCTTGGAAATGAGGTCGAGCGCGTCCGGATGAAAGTCGATCTCCGGCCTTCTGGCGAAGGCGCGAAAATAACGGAAGAGATCGATCGGCTTTTTCGCCGCCGCGCCGGCATTGGCGAAATCGAGGCGACCGTTCTTGATCCGGAGATTGACGCCGGCCCCGGCCTCGTCCGTCGAAAGCGCTTTTGGAAGCGGCGTCGGAGCGCGGTCGAGCAGCTTGGCGTTTTCCTCTTCAAGACGAGCCCAGAAAATTCGCGTCAGCCGGCCGATTTCCATCGACGTGACAAAATAATGCCGCATCATGCGCTCGGCGGCGCTCATGCCGGCGCGCTCCGCATAGCCGAGCCGGTCGGCGAGCGCCGGCTGGATCTCGAAGGTGAGACGTTCATCCGCGCGACCGCGCAGATCGTGAAGATGGACGCGCAGCGACAGCAGGAACCGCTCCGCCTTCCTCAGCGATTCGGCTTCGTCGGGCCGGAAAATCGCGCCGCGCTTGGGCGCTTCCGTCAGCGGGCGCCCGTAAAGCGCGCGATAGATCCAGCCGATGACGTGAATGTCGCGCAGCCCGCCCTTTCCCTCCTTGAGGTTAGGCTCCGACAGATAGCGGGACTGGTTGGAGCTGTCGTGCCGCGCTTCCTGTTCGGCGCGCTTGGCCTTGACGAATTTCTGTTTCGTCCGCCAGCGGAGCAAATCGAACTTCGCCGCGAAGTCCTTGAACAGCTTCGGGTCGCCGGCGACGAGCCTGGCGTCGAGGAAGGCCGTCATCGCCGTCATTTCGCTATCGGCGAGCTTGATCGCGGAGGACGGCGTGTGCACCGCCTGGCCGACGACGAGCCCCGCATCCCAGAGCGGATAGAGAATCGCATTGACGGCGGATTTCAGCGCGTCCTCGGCGACGCCCGCATGCAGGATCAGCAGATCGACGTCGGAATAGGGCGCCAGCTGGCCGCGCCCATAGCCGCCGGTCGCGACCAGCGCGATCTTCGCCTTGGCCGG
>JBGSNB010000409.1:0-5625 GCA_041739835.1 Parvularculaceae bacterium
GGCGGTCGCCTCACGGTGGTGCTGCGACTTCCAGGCGGCATAGGGCATGCCGTACACCGCCGCGCGCGTGTCGTCCTTGGTCATCGCGACGCCGCGCTCGGCCGCCGCCTCCGCCTGCCAGTCGGCGAGGCAATTGCGGCAAAAACCGGCGAGGATCATCAACTCGATATTCTGAACGTCCGTCCGGCGCTGGAGATGCGCGACAAGGCGGCGGAACGCGGCGGCTTCGATCTCGGTGCGGAATTCTTCGTCGATCGTCGTCATGTGCGCTGCTCCGCCTTTGGCCGCGCAAGTATAGAAGGCGAGATCAGAAAAGCGATAGCTGGGCTGTCGCATCGGCGGGCCGGCGAAAGAGCGTCGGATCGAGCTTCGGCGCGTCGGTTGATATGCCGATCCGCTTTGCTGCCTTGCTGAACCGCTCTTCGACCAGTTTTGCGAAGACGCTGCGCGGCGTTTTCGCCCGCGACCAGTCGGGGTCATAGTCGCGTCCGCCATTCATGTCGCGGATATGGCGCATGATGCGCGCGGCGCGGTCGGGGAACGCCGTGTCCAGCCATTCCCTGAACAGCCCCGAAACTTCCAGCGGCAGGCGGATGATCGTGTAGCCCGCCCATTGCGCGCCCGCTTCTTTTGCCGCCTCAAGCAGATCTTCAAGCTCATGGTCGTTGAGGCCCGGAATGAGCGGCGCCGTCATCACGCCGGCCGGCACGCCCGCGTCCCTCAGCGCCCGGAGGGCCGACAGGCGTTTGGCCGGCGTTGAGGCGCGCGGCTCCATGGCGCGCGCCAGTTTCGGATCAAGCGTCGTCACCGACAGCATGGTCTTGACTATCTTCGCCGCCGCCATCGGCGCCAACAGATCGATGTCGCGCTCGATCAGCGCCGATTTCGTCAGCACCGACACCGGGTGATTGTATTTCGCGAGCACGGCGAGAATGCCGCGCATCAGTGCATGCTTGCGCTCGATCGGTTGATAGGGATCGGTGTTCGTCCCAATTGCGATGTGGCGCGGCCGGTAGGATTTCGCTGCGAGCTCCCGATCAAGCAGCTGCGCGGCGTTCGGCTTGACGAAAAGCTTTGTCTCGAAATCGAGGCCGGCCGACAGGCCGTAATAGGCGTGGGTCGGCCGCGCGAAGCAATAAATGCACCCATGTTCGCAGCCGCGATAGGGATTGATCGAGCGGTCGAAACCGACAAACGGACTGTTCACGTAATTGATGATGGTGCGCGGCGCCTCGAGCGTCACCTCGGTCTTCAAGGGCGCCGGATCATCCGCCGACCATCCGTCGTCAACGCCCTGCCGCGTCATCGGCTCGAACCGCCCCGACGCATTTGAGCGCGCGCCGCGACCCTTCGCCGGGGCTGGCGGTCGTTCTTCCCGAGGGCGGCGGGAAGAGGGGGAAGGATCAGCGGCGCGCGTCATTGACGGAGGGTAGCGAATGATAAGAACAAAGCAAGAACATTTTTTCGACAGCCGGCGCGCATAGTCCTCCGAATGTGACCGCTTGGTTCAATTGCCGGGCGATTGACGATTTCGTATCTTGCGCCGCCGCCGCGCGGGCCGCTCAGTTCCGGCGCTCCGGGCGCAGAGCGGCGACCCATAAAACGAGGAATTCCAATGGCGATTTTTACGCATATGGTTGTCGGCACCAATGACCTTGAACGGTCGAAGAAATTCTACAACGCCGCGCTTGGCGCGATCGGACTGAAGAGCGTCGGCCCGATGGGCGCAAACGGCCACATGTGGGGCAAGGACGGGCCGGAATTCATCATCACCAAGCCGGCGAACGGACTTCCCGCCACCTATGCGAATGGCGGCACGATCGGCTTTGCGGCGCCGAGCCGAAAGGCGGTGCATGCCTTCCACGAGGCGGGCCTCGCCAATGGCGGCGTATGCGAAGGAAAACCCGGCCCGCGCAGCTTCACGCCGACTGCATACGCGTCCTATCTCCGCGATCCGGACGGCAACAAGATCTGCACCTATTGCTTCGCGCCGGAATAGGCCGGGACTCTCGCTTGCAATTTATCGGCGCGCGGTCTCGATTGAGGCCGCGCGTTTTCAGTTTGAGGGGCGATGATGGCGAGAATAATCGGACTGGCGCTTGCGGCGGCGCTGATCGCCGGCGCGCTCGTGTTTTTCTTCGTTCTCCCCGCGCGCATCGACCGTTCGATGAACCAGATTGTTCCGCATGCGCCCTATACGATCGGCGCGGAGGCGAAGGCCCTTCATGCGACGCTGCGCCTTGCCGATCTCCATAATGACGCGCTGCTGTGGGATCGAGACTTCCTGAAGCGGAATGGCCGCGGCCATACAGATGCGCCGCGCCTGATCGACGGCGGCTACCGGCTTCAGATCCTCGCCGCCGTGACAAAGACGCCGAAAAACCTCAATTACGATCGTAATAGCGGCGACAGCGACAATATTACGCCGCTCGTCATCGCGCAGCGTTGGCCGGCGAAGACCTGGACGAGCCTCGCCGAGCGTTCGCTCCATATCGCCGCGCGGGCCGATCGAGCCGCGGCGCAGTCAGGCGGCGCGGTCCGAGTGATCCGCACAAGGAGCGATCTGGAAGCCGGGATCGCCGACGGCGGACTGAACTTGATCCTCGGGACGGAGGGCGCGCATCCGCTGGAAGGCGAGCTTGGCAATCTCGACCGACTCCATGACGCCGGCTATCGCATATTGGGGCTGCAGCACTTCTTCGACAACGAACTTGGCGGCTCTCTGCATGGAGTTTCGGGGGCCGGGCTGACCGATTTTGGCCGCGCCGCCGTCCTCGCGGCACTCGGCAAAGGCATGATCCTCGATGTCGCGCATTCGTCCGAGGCGGTCGTCCACGACGTGCTCGCGCTCACAACTGCGCCGGTGATCGTCTCGCACACGGGTCTTCGCGGCCATTGCGACAGCCCGCGCAATCTCCCCGACGCCTTGATGAAGGAGATCGCGGCGCGCGGCGGCCTGATCGGCGTCGGCTTCTGGGACGGCGCCGTGTGCGAGGCGAGCGTTGAAGACATCGCAGAGGCGATCGCGCATGCGCTCGGGCTTCTCGGCGCCGAGCACGTCGCGCTCGGATCGGATTTCGACGGCGCGACGACGGTTCCTTTTGACGCTTCCGAGGCCGCTGTCCTCACTGACGCGCTGCTGAAGGCGGGCCTCGACGAGGCGGAGATTCGCGCAGTGATGGGCGAGAACGCCATCCGTTTTTTCAGCGAGCGCTTGCCGGGATAACGGGCCAAGCCGCAGGCTCAGCGGCCCAGGACGTCTGCGGCGGAAAATGTCGCGCGGCGGCCGAAGGCGACGCGATTGATCGCCAGCGTCAGCAGCATGCAGAAGATCAGGGTCGCGAACATCTGATGGATGTAATGGATTTCCGGAAAGCCGAAAGAAAGCGCGCCGTAGCTCAAGGTCCCGATGATGACGCCCGCGAGCGCGGCGAGCGGCGCAACATTGCGGAAGAAGATCGCGATGAAAAACGCCGACAGGATCGGCATCGAGATCAGGCCGTTCAGCTGTTGGACGAGGTTGATGATCGATTCGGCTTGCGCATAGACCGGCACCATGAACACCGCGAGCGCGGTGACGGCGATCTGCAACGCCGTGGCGATCTGCCGGACATTCGCCGACGCATCGAAGAATTTCTCGTGAATGTCGCAGACATAAAGCGCCGCGCCGGAATTCAGCGCGCTGTTGAAGCTTGTGAGCACCGCCGCCGCCATCATCGCGGCGAAAGCGCCCGACAGCCATGACGGCAGCACCTCGGCGACGATCCGGCCATAGGCTGCGTCGTTGATGTCGCCGAACAGCTTGAAGGCGACAACGCCCGGAACCGCGATAATCAGCGGCACGATGAAGAGGCGGATCGCCGCCGCCGCGAGAACGCCCTTGCGCGCTTCGGCGAGCGAAGGGGCGGCCATCGCGCGCTGCGTGATCGTCTGGTTGAAGCTCCAGTAGAAGATCTGGATGAACATCATGCCGGTGAACAACGTCGAAAACGGAATCGGCGAAGCCGCGTCGCCGATCATCGTCAGCCGCGCCGCCGGCACGCCCGACAGGTCGAAATCGATCGCCTTGAGCGCGAGGAAAACAACGAGCAGCGCAAGTCCGAGGATGCCGACGCCGCTGAACGTATCGGACACGGCGACGGCGCGTAGCCCGCCAAACACCGCATAGGCGGCGCCGACGGCGGCAAGCGCGGCGGCGATCAGGATGATCGGCAGATCGACATCAAACATCGTCTTCAGGAACAAGGCGCCGGTATAGAGCATGATCGGCAAGTAGATGAGGAGACCGCTCAGCATGAACATGACCGAGATCGTCGCGCGGAGCGCCCGGCCGCCGAGTTTTTTCTCAAGCAGCTCCGTCGTCGTCGTGCATTGATATTTGTAATAGAGCGGAAGGAACACATAGGCGAGCAGCACGAGCCCGGCGACGGCGGCAAGCTCCCACCAGGCGATCAGCAGCATCTGGTTGCCGTTCATGCCGACCAGTTGATCCGTCGACAGATTGGTCAGGGTGATCGAGCCGGCGATGAAATACCACCGCAGCGATCCGCCGGCGAGAAAATAGTCGCGATTGGAATCGGACGAATGCGCGCGCGGCATCCGGCAATAAAGCCAGGTGAGAAATCCGACAAAAGCGGTCAATCCGAAGAAGACCGACGCCTGAACGATTGCGCCGGTCATCGGGCGGGACCGGCGTCGACGCCTGATCGCCAGCAGGCGACGCCGGCCGGCGCAAGTGCGCGGCCGCCGATAATGAAATCGCTCGCCGCCGGCGCCATGGTCTCTGGAACCGCCATCGCGTCGGGGCCGTAATTGAAAGCGAAGGCGAGATCGCCGGCGCGACGAATGCGCAGATCCGGCGGCGTCGGCGTAATCGGAATCTGTCGCTCATCAAGCAAGTAATGCAGAAGGGCCGCCAGAAAGGCGCGATCAGGGACGGTCGTCAGCAGCAACACATCGCCCTGCCGATAGAGGAGACCGACCCCGCTTTTCGTCGCGGCGAGCGGAATTAGCGCGGTTTCTACATGGTCGAGCCAGAGGCGTCCGGCGACCGCCGCGCCGGCGAACGCGCCGTCTTCGCGATGATCGCCGGGAAAGCTTTCCGAATGACTGACCTTCAATGCCAGCAAATCTTGCAGTGCGCCCGGCGCCAGTTTGCCGGGAATTGTCAGCGACGCGGTCTTCGAACCGCTGCGCGGGCCGAACAGGAAAAGCGCGCCCGATGATCCGATTCTGGCCGCCAACGCATCGCTCACAATCGGCAGCGACGGGCACACGACAAGGTCGTAGCCGTCGAAGGCGCTGGTCGGCGACAGGAAATCGATATCGAGGCCGAAGCGGCGGAGCGCCGAATACCACTCGAAGACCAGCGCAGGATAAGACCAGCCGGCGCCCTGCGGCTGCGCCTCGAAGAGCCAGTGCGCTTCATAGTCGAACAGAATGCCGACGCGGGACTTGTCCGGCTGGATGGCGACACGCTCGAATTCCGCCGCCGCGCGCTTTGCTTCCTCGAAAGCCGGCGCCGGCGCATCGTCCGGGCGGAGCAGCCCTGCATGCATCTGTTCCTGCGCAAACGGCGCCTGACGCCAACGGAAATAGGAGACGGCCTCAGCCCCATGCGCCGCC
>JBGSNB010000495.1:0-1806 GCA_041739835.1 Parvularculaceae bacterium
GCGCGGACGAGATCGCCGCCGGCGACGCCAGGCAGCGCCAGATTTGCGGCGAGCCCGGCGAAATGCGCCCTGAGCGCCTGCCGATAGGGAATTGTCCCGCCGATCATCCAGCGCCATTTGGCGGCGGCGATCATGTGGCCCGCGACAAAACCCGCCAGCACCGCCAGCCAAAGCACCGGCGATGTCGCACGCATCTGATCAAGGACGGCGTCCGCCGAGACGAATTTCAACACAACAGCAAGGACGATCGCCGATGCGACGATCCGAACGACGCCGGCGATGCTTTTTTTCGTCAGAACCGGTCTGGTCTTTGCCGCCGCCATTTCACTCGTCATGCGGGCGCGGCCGCAAATGCAGACGCGAAATCATGTCCGCGACAAGTCCGAGCGACCAGACCACCAGCGCCGCCAGCAATGCGAATATCGCGCTTTCTGAAAGATTCATCTTGGTGATGTCATAGGCGAATTTCAGCGAGCCGATCAGGAAGAGAATGCCGCCGATCGGCATGAACACGCGCAGCGGCTGGAAAAACACAATGATGCGGAGGACAAGCAGGATGAAGGTAAAGAACGCCGTCGGCCGCATCGACGACTGTCCGACGCGCTTGGCGTAGGTGATCGGCGTATACACGACGCGCAGGTTCGAGCAGATCATGCTGAGGGTGATCGTCGTCGTGAAGGAGAATCCGTCCGGCAGCAGCTGCACAAATCGTTCGAGCGAGTCGCGCTTGAAAACGCGCAGGCCGGAATTGAGGTCCGGTATCTTTCGCCGCGCGAGCAGATTGGCGAGCGTATTGAGGATCCATTTCGGCGGACGGCGGATCAGCTGAACATTGCGCATCGCGGTTCCGCGGTCGCCGACGACCATGTCCGCGTTGCGGCATAGCTGCAGCATTTCCGGAATTTTCTCTGCCGGATAGGTGCCGTCCGCATCAATGATGGCGACATACCGGGAATTCGTGGCGGCGATGCCGGTCTTGAGCGCAAAGCCGTAGCCGGCATTCTCCTCAAGACGAATGACCCGGACGCCCGCCGCCTCCGCGGCGTCGCCGGTCCCGTCCTTGGAACCGTCATCGACAACGACGACCTCGCCATTG
This sequence comes from Parvularculaceae bacterium, assembly GCA_041739835.1. Lineage (GTDB taxonomy): Bacteria > Pseudomonadota > Alphaproteobacteria > Caulobacterales > Parvularculaceae > Amphiplicatus. The sequence continues at coordinate 1,097 of JBGSNB010000495.1, forward strand.
ACGCCGGCGGCGCTCAACATCGACTTCAGCGCGGCGACGGTCGCGCCAATCGCTTTCGCCTCATTGAAGGCGGGCACAATGATCGCAAGTTCATATTGCATCGAAATCTTCCCCAGGGGCCTCGCCAGACTCCCATCGATTGGCTTGTTCATCCGGTTTGCGCTCCAAGGTCAATGTCGCGGCTGGAAAGCAAGCCCTGCGCCAATTCCGCGCCGGAATTTCGCCAATGCAAAGGTTAATGTCGGCGAGATTCCCCATGTCCGGAAAAAGCCCTAGGATCGGCGGCCGGCAAGGAGCCCATCGCCATGACAGTCGCCCCCGCCTCGCGCGAGAAGGTCGAAGCATTTCGAGCGTTGCACAGGAAAGGCGCGGCGTTTCTCTGCCCGAATTTCTGGGACGCCGGCTCGGCGAAGATCCTCGAGGGCCTCGGCTTTGCGGCGCTCGCCTCGACAAGCTCCGGGTTTGCGCTGACAAAGGCGCGCGCCGATTATGGCGTGACGCGAGACGACGTCATCGCGCATGCGCGCGAGGTTTGCGCGACGGTCGCCATTCCGGTGACGGCCGATCTTGAAAACGGCTTCGGCGCGCGCCCCGAGGATTGCGCCTTGACCATTCAAGGCGCCGCGCTAACCGGGCTTTGCGGCGGCTCGATTGAAGATTCGACCGGCGATCCGGCGTCGCCGATCCACGCGATGTCGGCGGCGATCGAC
>JBGSNB010000499.1:0-4218 GCA_041739835.1 Parvularculaceae bacterium
CGATCGGCGCCGCCCGCTCGATGAAGATCGCCATTCGCGCGAAAAGCACGACGCGCGGCCCCGGCGCCCCCTTGCGGTTGCGCGGCGCTTTCCCGGCTTCTTGCGTCATATTGACCGTCATGCTTTTTGCAGAATAGCGGCCGGTGGCGCCGCCGTCGACAAATCCCGTCGCGGATCGACGCCAATTCGCCGCTCTTCGTCGCTGGGGCGGGTCACGGTTTAGTTAACGCGAGGGACGGCCCGCTTTGGTCTGGTTCATTGTCTCGAAATCGCGCCGCTCGGCGCTCGGCGTCGACGCCGCCGCCGCGCGGGCCGGTCATCGCAATCTGGCGATCGCGTTCACCGCGATCGTCGTTTACAATTTCGTCGGGCTTTTCGACATCATCTCGACGATCGCGGCGATCGAACTTGGCGTCGCCGAGGAAGCCAACCCCCTGATGCGCGCCATCATGGACAATTACGGCGCCTTGTGGATTGCCGCGAAACTCGCGCTGCAACTGGCGATTTCGGCGATGGTGTTATGGTTTCCCCACCGCATCGTGCTTGCGATCTTCATGCTGGCGGTGTGGACCAACGGCTTCATCGTTCTCAACAATTTCAGGATCGCGCTCGGCGCATAGCTAGACGCGACGCCATTGCGGATCGCGTTCGGCGGCGAGCATCGCCGCGACATCCGGGCGCCGGCGGATCACCGCATAGCGCGCGCCGCTGACGAGAATTTCCGGGACAAGCGGGCGGGAATTATATTGCGAGGCCTGCACCGCGCCATAGGCGCCCGCCGACATGAAAGCGACAAGATCGCCAGCCTCCATCCGCGACAGGCGGCGCGCCCGGGCGAACAGATCGCCGGTCTCGCAGACCGGGCCGACAATGTCATAGACGCCGGCCTCGCCCTCGCGCAGGCGCACCGGTTCGATCGCATGATAGGCGTCGTACAGCGCCGGGCGGATCAGATCGTTCATGCCGGCGTCGACGATGAGAAAGGCTTTGGCGTCGCCCGTCTTCACATAAAGGACGCGCGACACGAGGATTCCGGCATTGCCGACGATCATCCGGCCCGGCTCGAAGATCAGCCGGACGTCGAGCGGCGCGGCGATGCGCCGGATCAGCGCTGCGTAATCATCCGGGTGCGGCGGATCGCCTCCGTCCTGTTCCGGGTCGCCATAGGGAATGCCGAGCCCGCCGCCAAGATCGAGCCGGTCGATCGCGTGGCCGTCGGCGCGCAAGGCGCGGACAAGATCGGCGACGCGCTGAAATGCGCGCTCGAACGGCGCAAGCTCTGAAATCTGCGAGCCGATGTGAACGTCGACGCCCCTGACGCAAATGCCGGACAGAGTCGCCGCCCGGGCGTAAAGGTCGCGTGCGCGCGTCCACGGAACGCCGAATTTGTCCTCCGCCTTGCCGGTCGAGATCTTCGCGTGACCGCCGGCGGAGACGTCCGGGTTGACGCGAAAGGCGATCGGCGCGCGCGCCGTCTTTGACAGCGCGACCTCGTTCAGCGCCTCAAGCTCGCCCGCCGATTCGACATTGAACTGGAAAATGCCGGCGTCGAGCGCCGCCGCCATTTCCTCGCGCGTCTTGCCGACGCCGGAAAACACGATCCGCTCCGCCGCGATCCCGGCTTCGCGCGCGCGCGCAAGTTCGCCGCCCGACACGACATCGGCGCCGGCGCCTTCCTCGCGCATGATCCCGAGCACCGAGAGATTGGAATTGGCCTTCACCGAATAGGCGACGAGCGGGTCAAGGTCCCTGAACGCGGCGCGAAAGACGCGGATGTGGCGGCGCAAGGTCGCTTCCGAATAGCAGTAGAACGGCGTGCCGACAGCGCCGGCGAGCGCCTCGAGGCTGACTTCCTCCGCATGAAGAACGCCGTCGCGGCGGCTGAAATGATGCATGAGCGTCAGGGTCCGCCGCATCGGCGCGAGGCGTCGCGCGCGATCATTGATCCTCGTCGCCGTCTTCCTCGCCGGGGTTCCACTCGCCGGCCGGCGGGCGTTCCGACGACGGCGGACGCAGCGGCGCCTTTTTGCCGCAGGCGGAAAGAAACAGCAGCGCGGCGAGGGCCGCCAGAACAAGTCTCATGTCAGTCGCTCTCTCCAACGCTTGGTTTCGGCGCGCACATTGTCCGGCGCGGTGCCGCCATAGGATGCGCGCGCCGCGACCGAGGCGTCAACGGTCAGGACGTTGAAGATATCTTCGCCGATGCGCGACTCGACCCGGCGGAATTCGCCGAGAGGCAAATCGATGAGGCCAAGGCCCTGCTTCTCGGCGGCGGCGACGATCGCGCCGGTCGCATGATGCGCCTCGCGAAACGGCAGCCCGAGCTTGCGCACCAGATAATCGGCGAGATCGGTCGCGGTCGAATAGCCCCCCGCCGCCGCCTTGCGCATCGCCGGCTCGTTCATCTGCAGATCGCCGACCATGCCGGTCATCGCGGCGAGTGCGAGCGCGATGTCGTCGATCGCCTGGAATGTCGCCGCCTTGTCTTCCTGCATGTCCTTCGAATAGGCGAGCGGCAGACCCTTCATGACGATCAGCAGCGACTGGAACGCGCCGGCGATGCGGCCGACCTTGGCCCGGCAAAGTTCCGCCGCATCCGGGTTGCGCTTTTGCGGCATGATCGACGAGCCGGTGGAGAACGCGTCGGTCAGCCGCGCAAAGCCGAAATGCGGCGACGTCCACAGCACGATTTCCTCGGCGAGGCGCGACAGATGGCTGGCGCAGATTGAGGCGGCCGCGAGCGTCTCGAGCGCGAAGTCGCGCGCCGATACGCTGTCGAGCGAATTGGCGGTCGGCCGGTCGAAAGCGAGCGCCTTCGCCGTCATCGCGCGGTCGATCGGATAGGGAACGCCGGCAAGGGCGGCGGCGCCGAGCGGGCATTCGTTCATGCGGCGGCGCGCGTCAAGAAAGCGCGTGCTATCGCGCTCCAGCATTTCGACATAGGCAAGGCAATGATGGCCGAAGGTCACCGGCTGCGCGATCTGCAGATGCGTATATCCCGGCATCACCGTCGCCGCATGCGTTTCCGCCTTGTCGACCAGCGCCTTCTGCAATGCGCGGACCGCCAGCGCGACGTCGTCGCAGGCGCGCCGCACATAAAGCCGGAAATCCGTCGCCACCTGATCATTGCGCGATCGCGCCGTGTGAAGGCGCGCCGCCGGCTCGCCGATCAGCTCTTTCAGCCGCGCCTCGATATTCATGTGAATGTCTTCGAGCGCCGTCGAAAACACGAAGGCGCCGCTTTCGATTTCCGCCGCGATGCGTCCGAGCCCGTCATGGATGGCGCGCGCGTCGGCGTTCGAGATGATGCCGGCGGCGGCGAGCATGGCGCTGTGCGCCATCGAGCCTTCGATGTCCTCGCGCCATAGCCGGCGATCGACATCGATCGACGCGTTGATCGCTTCCATGATCGCGGCGGGGCCGCGCTCAAAGCGGCCGCCCCACATTTGGCTTTTCGCGTCGCCTGTCTTATCTGGGGGCTTCTTCGTCATCCGGGGTTTCTCTTGCGCGCGCTCTTCAACATCCGCCTCTGGCTTTTGATCTGGCTCGGCGCCGGCCTCGCCGGTCTCCTCTACGTGATCCTGTCGGCGGCGTTAAGCGGCGCGCCGGCGAATAATCCTGCTGGAGACCGGCGGGCCGCCGCGGTCCTGCACGATCCCGCTTTGCAGATCGGCGAAATGGCGGATTTCGTCTATGCGGCGTCGGCGCGGACGGCGCCCGGCGAGGCGTTCCTGCATGACGGGCGCGAGATGACGCTCGCCGACTTCCGCGGCAAGACCGTGCTGGTCAATTTCTGGGCGACGTGGTGCGCGCCCTGCCTGAAGGAGCTGCCCTCGCTTGACGCGCTGGAAGCGGCGCTGGGCGGCGACGAGTTCGCCGTCGTCGCTGTCGCCGCCGATCCGAAGGGTCCCGAGGCTGCGGGCGCGTTCCTTGACAAGCTCAATATCCGGCATCTGAAACTCTACGCCGATCCTAAACTCGCCCTGACGATCGCGACCGGCGGATCGCCGGTTCTGCCGCTGTCGATCCTCTATGATGCGCAGGGGCGCGAGATCGGCCGCTATGCCGGCGAAGCGGACTGGAATTCGGCGGAAGCAAGGGCGCTGATCAGCGCGGCGATCGCCTCGACGCCCGGCTGACGAGGTCCGCCGCCGTGGCGGCGGCCCCGGCGATATCGTCCGACTGCAGACGATCGAGGCGGAGTTCGCCGAGCAGGAC
>JBGSNB010000527.1:0-2747 GCA_041739835.1 Parvularculaceae bacterium
ACACCTTCACCGGCGCCGTCGCCAGCCTCATCGAGCAGACGCGCAGCCGCATCGACCGGCAGATGGCGATCGCCAAGGCGCGAAGCCAGGCCAAGCCGCAGCTGTTCGAGACGGCCTACGCCGCCATCGACATTTTCCAGATGCACCTGACGCGCATGCGCGCCGAGACCGCGCCGCCCGACATTCATTTGACCCCCGACATGCGCGACGCGCTTCCGAACGCGTTTGACCGCGCCGATGAGTTCATCGAAACTGGGCGCCAGGCGCTGCTCGCCAAACGGGACGAAATCGAAGCGCTGCTGAAAGACTGAGACACCGGAGGAGAAGTCCCAATGCTGCGCCTGACCCTGATCGCCGCCGTCGCCTGGACGCCGCTTCTGACGCCGGCGATCGCGAGACCCTTCACGATCGACGACGCGCTCGCCATCAGGGACGTGTCATCGCCGCGCCTCAGCCCGGACGGAAACTCTGTCGCGTTCGTCGTCACCCGCAATGATCTTGAGGCGGATGAAAAGAAGACGCAGATCTTCGTCGCTTTGCGCGACGGCGGTTCGCTGCGCAAGATGACGGCGGACAGCTATTCGGCGTATGACCCGCGCTGGTCGCCCGACGGCGCCTATCTCTCCTTCATCGCCCTGCGCGACGATGTCGACGCGAACGCCGCGCCGCAGGTCTACACGCTGGATCTGAAGGGCGGCGACGCCGAAGCCTACACGGCTGTTCCGCAGGGCGTCGAGGGACATGAATGGGCGCCGGACGCCAAGCGGATTCTGCTCGTCATTCGCGACGAGAGCGCCGCCGCGCGCGAGGCGCGCCTTGCGGCCGAGACAGGCGACGAGGCCAAGGCGCGGCCCTTCGTCATCGATCGCCGGCAGTTCAAGGAGGATGGCGTCGGCTATCTCGACCGCTCTCGCGCGCATCTTTATCTGCTGGAGGCGCGCGGCGGCGAACCGCTGCCGATCACATTCGGCGATTTCGAGGACAGCGAGCCCGCATGGCGGCCGGACGGCGCCGAGATCGCCTTCGTCAGCAACCGGACAGAAGAGCCGGACGCCAATGACAATACCGACATCTGGATCGTTTCCGCCGAGGCGAAGGCGAAGAAGCGCGCGCCGCGCCGGCTGACCGACAATGCCGGCCCCGACCGCGCGCCGGCCTGGAGCGCCGACGGCGCGCGCCTCGCCTATGTCTCGGCGACGCAGCCGGAACTCCTCTGGTATGCGACAAACCACCTTGCGGTCATCGACGCCGCCGGCGGCGCGCCTCTACTCGTCACCGCGGCGCTTGATCGCAATATCGACAGCCCGCGTTTTGCGCCCTCCGGCGAGGCGGTGATCGCCACGATTGAAGACAACGCCGAACAGAAAGTCGCCGAGATTTCGCTGGCGGACGGGTCCGTCCGCCCGCTGATCGCCGGCGCCGACACCGTGTTCGAATTCGACCTGCATCCGTCGGGCGCAATCGCGGCGCCGGTAAGCCGTCCGGACCTGCCGGGCGAGATCTTTCTTTATGCGGACGGAAATCTCAGCCAGGCGACGCGCGTCAATGAGGCGGCGCTTTCGGGCGTCGAGTTTTCCGCGCCGATCAACTCATCCTTTAAGAGCGCCGACGGAACGCCCGTGCAGGGCTTCCTCTATCCGCCGGCGGGCCGCCGCAAGAAGGCGCCCGGCTTCCTCTTCATCCATGGCGGGCCGACCGGCCAATACGACCATTCCTTCGATGCGACGGCGCAACTTTTCGCGGCGAAGGGCTATGCGGTGATCATGCCGAACCCGCGGGGCTCGTCCGGCTGGGGCCGGGATTTCGCCGCCGCCATTTTCGCCGATTGGGGCAACAAGGATTTCAGCGACGTGATGGCGGCCGCCGACGAGGCGGTTGCGCGCGGCCTCGCCGACGAAAAGCGCCTCGTCGTCGGCGGCTGGTCCTATGGCGGGATCCTCACCAATTACGTCATCACCAGGACGGCGCGCTTCAAGGCGGCGATCTCCGGCGCGAGCGAAGTCGTCTATGTCGGCAATTACGGCCATGACATCTATCAGCGGGAGTGGGAGCTGGAGCTGGGGCTGCCCTGGGAGGCGCGCGACGCATGGGAGCGAATCACGCCCTTTTACGACGTCGCGAAGGTGAAAACGCCGACGCTCGTCATCGGCGGCAAGGAAGACTGGAACGTCCCGATCGTCAATTCCGAGCAGCTCTATCTCGCGCTGAAGCGCCTTGGCGTGCCGACCGAACTGGTGGTTTATCCGGGTGAGGATCATTCGATCGGGCGTCCGAGCTTTATTCGCGACCGCTGGGAGCGGTATCTCGACTGGTATGCGAAACATCTGCGGTGAAGGCCGCGTTGTCCCGCGGCGGCGGGCGCTCCGCCTACGGAGCACTGCCTCCGGTTGGTGGGCATTTTCGCTCACGAACCGGCGTTAACCACGAATTGCGCGAATATTTTTAACGCCTTGTATTTGCAGGGGGATTCATATCCGTCCCCCGGGTTATCCCGCTACTTATACGAACTCGCGCTGATTGCGACTCATTGGGGATTCACGGCGCGCGCGAATGCTTATTCAAGATGGCGGTCGAAGGACGCCTCGCAGGCCCGGCGGTTGCTGGCGCTAGAGCGGTTCCCGAGCGTCATGAATCGCTAGGGGATTCCCGGCGGGTCGAATGCGTGATTCAGTCTACCCGGAGCATTTGATGGGCTTTGGGATGGGCAAACCACTTTCCATGGATCTTCGCGCGCGGGCCTTGGCTGC
>JBGSNB010000564.1:0-2933 GCA_041739835.1 Parvularculaceae bacterium
TGTCGAGATGATGCGCGCCAAAGGCCGCGCGCGGGAGCGGGACTTCGCGCTGGCGTCCGGCCGCAATCCGATGTTTTTTCGCGCCTTGGCGCGCCGGCTGGACGAGCCGGGTCGGCCGTAACCGCCGATGCGCCGGCTGCCAAGCGGCCTTTCATGTGCGCTTGCGTCTTGTATCATGCCCCGCCCGAAGGGAGACCATTCGATGGATTTCGCCTATTCGCCCCGCTGCAAGGACTATATCGCCCGCGTCTCGGCATTCATGGAAAAGCATGTCTACGAAGGCGACGAGATCTATGAGCGTCAGCACACGGCATTCGGTCCCGGCGAGGGCCGCTGGAAAGTGCCGCCGATCATCGAGGAGTTGAAGGCGAAGGCGAAGGCCGAAGGTCTCTGGAACATGTTCCACCCCGATCCGAAATTCGGCCCCGGCCTTTCCAACGCCGATTACGCGCCGATCGCGGAATTGACAGGGCGCTGCCATATCGCGCCGGAAGTCTTCAACTGCGCGGCCCCCGACACCGGCAATATGGAGGTCCTGACGAAATACGGGACGCCGGCGCAGCAGGAAGAATGGCTGGCGCCGCTGCTCGACGGCAAGATCAGGTCCGCTTTCCTGATGACGGAGCCGCAGGTCGCGTCTTCCGATGCGACGAATATCGAGACCGACATCCGCCGCGACGGCGACGACTATGTCATCAATGGCCGCAAATGGTGGTCGTCCGGCGCCGGCGATCCGCGCTGCAAGATCTACATCGTGATGGGAAAGACCGACAAGAGCGCCGAAAAGCACGTTCAGCAATCGATGATCCTGGTGCCGGCGAACGCCAAGGGCGTGCGAATCGAGCGCCATTTGCCGGTCTTCGGCTATGACGACGCGCCCCACGGGCACATGGAAGTTTCGCTCGATAATGTCCGCGTACCGAAGGAAAACATCCTGCTCGGCGAAGGGCGCGGTTTTGAGATCGCGCAAGGAAGGCTTGGGCCCGGGCGTATCCATCACTGCATGCGGACGATCGGCGCCGCCGAGGTTGCGCTTGAAAAAATGGTGAAGCGGATCTTGACGCGCGAAGCGTTCGGAAAACCGATTTACAAGCACTCGATCTGGGAGCAGCGCGTCGCCGAAGCGCGCATCGACATCGAGATGGCGCGGCTTTTGACGCTCAAGGCCGCGTGGATGATGGACACCGTCGGCAACAAGGCGGCGCAGGCCGAGATCGCCATGATCAAGGTGGCGGCGCCGCGCGTCGCGCTGCGTATTCTCGACGACGCGATCCAGGCGCATGGGGGCGCCGGCGTGACGACCGATTTCGGCCTGGCGCGCGCTTACGCCTCGCTGCGGACGCTGCGCCTCGCCGACGGCCCCGACGAGGTTCATTGCCGCTCGATTTCGCGGATCGAGTTCAAGAAGCATTCGAATTTCGCTTAGGAGATAGCGATGCTGACGCCCGTTCTCGCGCTTGTCTGCTGGACGCTGATCGTCTGGATCTGGATGTATGCGACCCGCATTCCCGCCATGCAGGCGGCGAAAATCGACCCGCAATCGGCGCTGCATCCAGGGTCGCTCGCGGCGCTGCCGACGCATGTTCGCGTCGTCGCCGACAATTACAATAATTTGCATGAACAGCCGACGATCTTCTACGCGCTGGCGATCTACACGCATCTTGCCGGCGCCAGCGACGCGCTGACGATCGCCTTCGCCTGGGCCTATGTGGCGCTGCGCATCGTTCATTCGCTATTGCAGATCGTCGTGCGGCGCGTGATGTTCCGGTTCATGGCGTTCGCGCTCGCTTCGATCTGCCTCATCGCAATTGCGATCCACAATCTGCTGGCGCTTGCGCAGGGGTGATGAGCGGGCAGAAGCCATCGGGAATTCGCGCGCTGGAAATCACCGGCGTCGAAGCGGAAACGGGCGAGCCCGCGCCGGGGCGGCTGATTTCCGGCGATCCGAAATTCCGGACCTGGAATATCGAGGAACAGCCCAGCGGGCTCTATGCGGGCGTCTGGGAATCGACGCCCGGCAAATGGCGCGTTTCTTATGACGAATGGGAATATTGCCGGATCCTGTCGGGTGTTTCGATCGTCGCCGAGGACGGCGGCGCGGCGCGGCGCGTCATCGCAGGCGACAGCTTCATCCTGCGTCCGGGTTTTCGCGGCACATGGGAAGTCCTCGAGACCACCCGCAAGGAATATGTGATCCGCCTGTAGGGGCTGCGCCATGCCGTCCGCGCATGGAGGTAATAAGGTCGGCGGCGTTGTTCGCCGCCAAGGCCGGCCATAAGCTGCAAACCGACGAGAATCGCCTGCGTCAGACAGGCGGCCGGGAGAGAACGCCATGCCGACAAACCAAGGCCGCGCCGGGGGCGGTCACAATACCGGCGGTCGCCGCTGCGACGCTTTTCGTGCGGCCTTACGCAAAGCCGCGAACCAGCTGGTTGCGCGGCCGCGATGCTGGCGACGGCGATTCGCCGACGCAGTCGCCGCGCCGATCGCCGGAAAACGACGCGAATTCTAATCGCCGATAATCCCCCAGAATCGCTTGATGGCGTCGCGACGGGCGCGAAGGGCGGCGAAGGAGCCGGTGTCGCGTATATCGAGCGCCGTCTCGACGAGTGCGCCATAGGCCGCATTGGCGAGCCCGCCGCCGAGCGACAATCGCGCCACGCCCGCTCTTGCGAAGTCCTCGACCGTATGTGTCGCCAGCGCGCCAAAGACGAGGACGTTAACCGGTTTGCTCACCGAGGAGCAGACGGCGGCGACATCCTTAAGGGTCGGCAGGCCTGGCGCGAACAGAACATCGGCGCCGGCGGCTTCGAACGCCTGCAAGCGCTTGATGACCTCGCGCAGATCAGCCCCGCCATAAAGGAATGCCTCGGCCCTCGCGGTCAGCACAAAACCGTTGCTTGCGGACCGGGCGGCCTCGGCGGCGGCGGCGA
>JBGSNB010000566.1:0-4105 GCA_041739835.1 Parvularculaceae bacterium
GGCGGTCAGCGCCAGCGCGGCGGCGGCGACCAGGGTCTTGCGGATGCGCCGCCGGCTTACGGCTGCGCGCGATGATTCGTGTCTTTGATGGATTGCAGTCATGGGTCCCCTCCGACGTCGGTCCGGCTGGAAGCGCCCTTCCGCGCTTCCGTCCCCTTTATAATGCAAAACGGCGGGGAGCAGAGCCCCCCGCCGCCCATGCCTTACCCGGTCAGATCTTTCAGGAGACCCCGAACAATCCTTGCGCCGCCACCATGGCGAAGAGCATGGGGACCGAAAGGATCGTGTTGGTCCGCGAGAACAGCATCGCCGTCCGCCCGGCCTTCGCCTTGGCGTCGGCGGCGAGGTCCGGATAGCGATTGGCGATGTTCAACGCCTTTTGCTGGTTCGGCCAGATGACAAACCAGACATTGAACCACATGATCGCGCCGAGCCACATGCCGATGCCGATCGCAATATGGCCTGGCGCGCCGCCGGCGAGCCCCAGCGTCATCGCCTGCACGAAATAGCCGTTGAGGGCCGCCAGGATGAGGCCGGTCGCGATTGTCGACATCGCGCCCCAGCGGAACCAGAACAGCGCCTTGGGGGCGATATGCTTGCCGATCGCCGGCTTTTGCTCGTCCGGGATCGACGGCATCGTCGGGATCTGCACGAAATTGAAATACCAGAGGAGACCGATCCACATCACGCCGGACAACACATGCGCCCAGCGAAACAAGAACCGCCAGAAACGATCGTCAATCGCGCCGCCCCAGGCGGCGAGGTAAAGGACAAGCAGCAGCGTCGCGAGAGCGAAGCCCGCGATCACCGCATTGCGAAGATTGGTCAGTACAGCCGTCATGCGCCTTCCCTTCATCGATTGCGGCGCGGCATTCGGCGAACGGCCGGCCCGCGCTCAACGCAACTCATTGATTGAAAAGCGAGTCTCTACGAGCTTGCAAGCAAAGGCAAGGCGCCCGGCGTCGTGAGGCGAAACGCCCGGCGGGGGAGAGATCCGCCGGGCGCTCGCGTTGACGCGCCGCAAACACACAAAGGGGAACCTGCGTCCAGACTCAAGGCAGATGCGCAGCCCGAAGACGAAGCGCTGGCGAGGCGAGTGGAGCGCGGGGGAGAGAAGCGCGAGCCCGCCTCGCCAGCCATCGCAAGTTCCCTCGCGACATGGGCGTATCTAGGCAGGCGAATTGTTGCAGTGCGGGACGAAACTGCGGCGCAATTGCGGCGCGCCATCACGAATTGTATGGCGCAATTTCGAATTGTCTCAGACGTTTTTCGACACCTGCGCGAATTCGAGCTCCACCGGCGTTGCGCGGCCGAAGATCGAGACCGCGACTTTGACGCGCTGCGTATCCTCGTCGACATCCTCGACGACGCCCGAGAAGGACGCGAACGGACCATCGACGACGCGGACATTTTCGCCGACTTCGAACGTGATGGTCGAGCGCGGGCGTTCGATCGAATCGGTAACGACGCCCCTTATGCGATCGACTTCCTTCTGGCTGACCGGCATCGGCTTGTTGCCGGCGCCGAGGAAGCCGGTGACCTTCGGCGTTTCCTTGATCAGGTGATAGGTCTGGTCGTTCAGCGCCATTTTCACGAGCACATAGCCCGGCAGGTAGCGCCGCTCGGCGGTGATCTTGCGGCCGCGGCGCACTTCGGTCACGTCCTCCGTCGGCACGAACACTTCCTCAAACAGATCCGACATGCCTTTTTCGGCGGCGGCCTGGCGGATCGCTTCAGCGACTTTCTTCTCGAAGTTCGAGTACGCGTGAACGATATACCACTTGTGTTCCATTGGACTTGTTCCGTCTTCTGATGAATTGGCGCGAAGCTAGTTCGAGGACGCGCACTCGATGGGAAGGATGGTGCAAACGCCGAATTTGAGGCCTTGATCGACGATCAGGAAAAAGATCGCCATGACGACGACCATGACGAGCACCATGAGGGTCGAAATCCAAGTTTCGTTCCAGGTGGTCCAGGTGACTTTTTCGGCCTCGGCCCGCACCTGCTGGAGAAAGACGATCGGGTTGGTGCGCTTTTTCTTTTTCGGCTCCTCGGCTTCGCCGTCGATGATGACGCCGGCGGCTGGCTTGGCGCCTTTGGTCGAACGCTGCTTTTTGTCGCCTGCCATGGCGCGGTCATCCTGTCGCTAGAGGGCAAGGGTTCTCGTGCGCCGATCCCGACGCGCCTCACCTTCTGATTATTTCGGAAGATGGCGGCTTAGGTAAACTTTTTCCCGCAGCCGTCAAGGGCGCCCCCGCGCCGCCAGCCTATTGAAATAGGGCCGGTTCGGTCTTATTCGATGCCCGATCCAGGGGTATAGCTCAGCTGGTAGAGCGACGGTCTCCAAAACCGTAGGCCGGGGGTTCGAGCCCCTCTGCCCCTGCCATTTTCCACAAGGATTCGGACGCGTCAGCGCCGGCTCAAGGCTTCGAGACCAGCTTGCCGCCGACATAGACCTCGCCCTTGCCGTGGCGGGTGATGCGGCCGTCAACCGAGCCGAGACGCACCGTCGGCGAGCCATACAGGCGGAGGGTCGGAGCGACGGCGGCGCCCTCGTGAAAGACCCCGCCGGAGCCGTCGATGGTGACGGTCAGTTTGTCGGCCCTGCCGCCCTGCACCGAGACAGCGCCGGAGCCGGCGATGCGGGCGGTCATCGGACCGTCGATGCGGGCGATGCGGGCAAGGCCGGAGCCGGCGATTGAAACGTCGAGCATGCCGTCAACCGCGCCGATCATCACGTCGCCCGGCCCGGCAATATCGATGTCGGCCATGGCGGCGGTCCCACCGGTCACATCCGCGTCGCCCGACAGGTCGAGTTCCAGCGCCGATTTGACGTCGCCGATCGCCAGCCGACTGCCCGCAATGACGCCGATCGTCGCCTGGCCGAGATTGCCGGTCTCGCCATAGACATAGCAGGCGTCGAGCATCAGCCGCCCGTCAATCGCTTCCATCGCCAGCTTCATGCGCGCATCGACAAACGTGACGTCGTTCCGGCGCGGCAGCGAGACTTCGATCACCGGGTATTCGTCGAGAAACGCATTCGGGTCCGTCGGCGTCTTGCCGACAGCGGCGACGCGATCGCGCTGCAGGCTCTCCGTGCGCGTGATGCGGGTGTTGCAGCAATCCTTCAGCTCTTCCTCGCGCCAGCGCTCTCCGGCAATCACAAGCTCGCCGTCGATGAGTTTGACATCGACCTTGTGATAGACCTTGCCCTGACGGACATTGACCTCGACATCCTCGCCGCCGGTCGTCGTGATCTTCACTTCGCCCGTGATGTCCTGAAACAGGACCTTCGAGGCGGTGTAGCGCGCGGCCGACGCGCCCGGCGCGGCCAGCGTTGACAAGAGAGCAGCGCAGATCAGCAAACGCATGGCGTTACCTCGGTTCGAGGCGGCGTCGTCGTGACGCGACCGCCGCCCGATTGCGAATTCCGGACTTGAATCAGCAAGAAGCGCGCCCGCCCCTTGCGTCAATTCGGGACAGGACCCGCTGCTGCGGCGCGCGCGTCGGCGATCAGCGCTTCGAGCGTCGGCCGGACCGGCGCGTCTTCCGGCATCGCGTCAAGCAGCGCGGTCCACAGTTCCGCCGCCTTCGCAGGGTCCCCGCGTTCGCGTGCGGCGCCGCCGCGATAGAACAGCGCCATCGCATCGCCCGGCTCGCGCTTTTCGATCTCATCGAGCGCGCGCAGGAATTCATCGTCGGCCGGGAAGCGCCCGACCGGAAAGGCGGCGATGAGGGCGCTGGCGAAATTGCGCCAGTCTTCGGCCGCGCCCTCTTCCAGCGCGAACAGGCGCCGGTAGCTCGCGGCGCTTTCGACCGGCTTTTGCAGCACGAGTTCCGAACGCGCCAGCATCCGCCAGCCTTCCGCGTCGTCCGGCGTCTCCTCAAGCCGCGCGGCAAGGCTTGCAACCATGCTTTCGATCATCGCCCGCCGATCCTCTTCGGGCATCGCCGCCAGCGCGCGCTCATCAATCGGCGGCGACGAAGACGCCGGAGGAACGATCAGCATCGGCGAGCCGACTCTCATGTACAAATGCGCCGCCGCCAGCGGCGCCAGCGCCAGAAAGCCGATTGCGCCGAATCGCAGCGGCCGCGACGCCTTCGG
>JBGSNB010000020.1:0-2305 GCA_041739835.1 Parvularculaceae bacterium
TCGAGCGATAGCGGCGCGCCACGCCGGCGCGCCGCGGGTCGTCATAGTCGCGATAGATGACGGCGGCGCCTTTGGGAAGAGCGCGCAAAATCGGTTCGGGATGCGGGACGCGGCGCCGGTCGGTCAGGAAAGCGAGCGCAAATGGCGCAGTTGAATTTCCGCTTGCGCGTTTGAGCGCCGCCGCCGCCGCTGCTAGCGTCGCCGCCTTCGTCCGCAGGCTGTCATGACCGACGCGCATACGCCATCCGCCGATTTCAAGACCAATCGCGCCGCGATCCGGCGGCGGCTCGACGCCGCCTTGAAGGAAGCAGGCCGCGCCGGCCCTGTCGAGATCGTCGCGGTCTCGAAAACGCAAGACGAGGCGGCAATCCGCGCCGCGCTCGCCGCCGGCCAACGGGTATTTGGCGAGAACCGAGTGCAGGAGGCGGCGGCGAAATGGCAGTCGCTACGGGCTGACTATCCCGATATAGAGCTTCGCCTGATCGGCCCGCTTCAATCGAACAAGGCGGCGGACGCTGTCGCGCTGTTCGACGTCATTGAGGTCGTCGACCGGCCGAAGATCGCCGCGGCGCTGGCGGCGGAAATGAAAAAACAGGGCCGTTCGCCTAGCCTGCTCATTCAAGTCAACACCGGCGCCGAACTGCAGAAAGCCGGCGTGGCGCCGGAAGACTGCGACGTGTTCTTGCGCCGGTGCCGGGAGGAATTTGGTCTCAAAATCGAAGGATTAATGGGCATTCCGCCCGCTGCGGAACCGCCCGCCCCGCATTTCGCCCTGCTCGCGAAAATCGCCGCACGCAATGCGCTTCCGACGCTGTCGATGGGCATGAGCGGCGATTTCGAGATCGCCGCGCAGCTTGGCGCGACCCATGTCCGCATCGGCACGGCGCTGTTTGGGGCGCGCGCGGCGCAAAATCCCTGACTCACGGTTCCGTGAGACTGTTTTGATTTCCTCAGGGCGGCGCCTTAGGGGTAAGCGGGGCCGATCACGAAAGGCATCCAACGCTCATGGCGCGCGCAAAACGCATCCTACTTGTCGACGACGATGATCTGCTCCGCGAGACGCTGATCGATCAGTTCGGCCATCACGACGAATTCGACGTCGAAGCGCTGGCGACGGCGCAGGGCGCAATCGCGAAAGTAAAAGACGAGGCGCATATCGATCTCGTCCTCCTCGATGTCGGACTTCCCGACATGGACGGCCGCGAGGCCTGCCAGGTCATGCGCAAGAACGGCTTTAAATCCCCGATCATCATGCTGACCGGCGCCGACACCGACGCAGACCAGGTTCTCGGCCTCAATTCAGGCGCCAGCGACTATGTGACGAAGCCGTTCAAATTCGCGGTGCTGCTGGCGCGCATCCGCGCACACCTGCGCAGCCATGAGCAGAATGAGGACGCGGTCTTCAGGATCGGGCCCTACGAGTTCCGGCCCTCGGTGAAGATGCTGGTCACTGACGCGGACAAGAAAATCCGCCTGACCGAGAAAGAGGCGTCGATCTTGAAGTACCTCTATCGCGCCGGCGGCAAGGCGGTGACCCGCGATGTGCTGCTCGACGAAGTCTGGGGCTATAATTCAGGCGTGACGACCCACACCCTTGAAACGCATGTCTATCGCCTCCGCCAGAAGATCGAGCCGGATCCAGGCTCGGCGACGATCCTGCTGACCGAGGCGGGCGGCTACCGCCTCTCGCTCTGATCGGCGCGTCACCACGGGACCCGCGACGCGTCATAGGCGAAAAAGCCGCCGGACATGTGGGGCGTCGCCGCGGCGCACAAACGGATGATATCGTCGGCGCATTGCTCGGGCGTTGCGGTGAAGCGGCCGCGCGCATGGCTGCGCGTAAGGGCAGTCTTGATCGTACCGGGGTGGAGAGCGAGGATGATCGCTTCCGGCCGAACGCGCGCAATCTCGATCGCGGCGCACCGGACAATCTGATTCAGGGCCGCCTTGGACGCGCGATAGCTCATCCAGCCGCCAAGGCGGTTGTCGCCGATCGAGCCGACGCGCGCAGACAGGAAAGCCATCACCGACCGCCGGCCCGGCGGCAGCAGCGTTGCGAAATGCTTGACGATCAGCGCGGGGCCAATGGCGTTGACGGCGTAAAGCGACGACATGGCGTCCGCCGTCACTTCGCGGAATGAGCGCTCAGGCCGCCCTCCCGGCCCGTTGAGCACGCCGGTCGCCGTCAAGATCAGATCGAATTCCTGTCCCGCCAGCCGCGACGCGACCTCGGCGACCGAGCGCTCTTCGCAGAGATCAAGTCCGTCGACCGATCGCGAGAGAGCGACGGCGGGCCCGTCGATCG
>JBGSNB010000014.1:0-2106 GCA_041739835.1 Parvularculaceae bacterium
GCGTCTGGCGCAGGCGAAGGTGTCGTCGAGCGCGCGCGTCGACGTGATGAGCCGGCGCGCATGGCCGAAATCTTCCGGTCGCTGACGGCCTTCGGCAATGGTGCGCCGCCAGAATTCCCGGTCGGCCGGGCCGGCGCGATCGAACGCGTAGACGACAGGCAAGGTCATCTTGCCTTCGCGGAAATCGTCGCCGACGCTCTTGCCGAGGGTCTTCTCCCGCCCGGAATAATCCAGCGCATCGTCGACAAGCTGGTAGGCGATGCCGAGATTTCTGCCGAATGATCGCATCGAGTCTTCGTCATGCGGCTCGGCGCCGGCGATGACGGCCCCCGCCTGCGCCGCAGCAGCGAAGAGGGCCGCGGTCTTCGATTCGACAACCGCCAGATACATGTCGAATGTCGCTTCGAGGTTCTTCTGCGTCGCCAGCTGCAAGACTTCTCCCTCGGCGATGATCCCGGCGGCGCGCGACAGGATCTGGAGAACTTTGAGATCGCCGGCCGACACCATCAGCTCGAACGCCTGCGAGAAGAGATAGTCGCCGACAAGAACGCTTTCCTTGTTCCCCCACAGCACGTTTGCGGTGGAGGCCCCGCGCCGCAGCGACGACGCGTCGACGACATCATCGTGAAGGAGCGTCGCGCCATGAATGAGCTCGACGGCGGCGGCGAGCCGGATGTGATCGTCGCCCCGGTAGTCGAAAAGGCGCGCGGATGCGAGCGTCAGCAGCGGTCGAAGCCGCTTCCCGCCCGCATGGATCAGATGCCCGGCGATCTCGCCGATCATCGGGCTTTGCGAGCGCATGGCGAGAAGGATCGTCTCATTGACGGCGGCAAGGTCGTCCTCGCACAGCGTGCGAAGCGCCGTCACCGCAGCGGCGAAACCGCGCGCGTTGCTGTCGGGCCCGGTCTTTGAAACGAGGGCCGACGATGAAACTGCGAGATCCACTTCGCCTCTGGCTTGCCGCTGACTGATCGAGGGGGAGATTGGGCTGAGGTCCGGGCAGGGTCAAGGCGCGCCGTTGCGGCGGTTCGACACGATCGCTTGACGCCGGCCCTTCGTGTGGGAAACGCCCAGACGGCGTCATTCGACAAGGCGACGCCCAAACGCGCCGTTTCGTTAACGTCGGAAAGCATCGTTGTTGCGCGCGGGTCCGGCGCCCTTATGATAGGCTCATGGCCGCGCCGGCCGCTTCGCCCTTTTGCGGGGCAAGCCTCGGCGGGACGAAGGGAGATTTGACGATGAACACGACAGCCGGCATTCTCGCGGGCCTGATCGTCGCCGGCGCCGGCGTTGCGCTCTACCGTCTCGCGCGGCGGACAGCGGGCGAATTGCGCGCCGCCATCGATGCCGTTCGAGGCGCGGCGCCAAAGTCGGATGACGCCGTCCTCGAATTCGAGAAGGATCCGCATACCGGCATTTATCGCGGCAGGTCCTGACCGATTGCGTGCGCCGCCGCCTCGCGCCGTGCGGCGAAACGAATCAATGCTGGCGCCCTGGCGGTGAAGAGAGGATGCCCTGAACAGCAATCGTCCCGACGGCGCGGCCTTGGCCTTCATCGATCTCGAAGCGTCCGGCCTCGGCGCCCGGTCATGGCCGATTGAGGTCGGCTGGTCATTTGAGGATGGCGTCGGCGAAGCGCTGCTGATCAGTCCGGCGCCGGAATGGTCGATGGATCAGTGGGACCCGAAGGCGGAACGGCTGCATGGCGTGACGCCGAGAATGCTAAGCGATCTTGGCGTCGGCGTCGCGCAGGCTTGCGACCGTCTCAGCGCCGCGCTTGACGGATGCGCGGTTTACTCCGATGCGCCGGACTGGGACGGATTCTGGCTGATGCGCCTGTTCGACGCGGCGGGACGAAAATCCACGATACTGCTGCGGGATTTCGGGTCGCTGATGCCGGCGCTTGGCCCCGCCGAGAAGGCGGCCTTGATCAGCAAGGCGGACCGGCTCGCGCCGCGCCGCCACCGCGCCGCTGAAGACGCCCTGCATCTGGTGACGATTTACCGGCTGGCGAAAGCGCGCTCGCTCGATTAGGCCGGCGGCATGAGCGTTTCTGCAGGGCACAAGGGCGTGCGTATGATGACGCCGATCGGCGACGGCGACATC
>JBGSNB010000342.1:0-3516 GCA_041739835.1 Parvularculaceae bacterium
GGCGGCCGAGCGACGGCGGATGCGGCTGGCGGGCAATATCAGGAAGGCGCTGGCCCCGGCGCCTGGCTCGGAAACGAGGCGGAACCGGCCTTGATGCGCTTTCGCGACCGCATTGACGAGCGGCAGGCCGAGGCCGAGCCCCTCCTTCGACCGGCGCAGCGACATGTCGCTCTGGGTGAAGGGCTGCGTCACCGTCTGCAGCCGCTCGGGATCGATCCCGGGGCCGTCGTCGCGCACGAGGAAGGCGAGGTCGCCGGTCGGAGTCAAGGCGGCGCCGACCGTGACCTTGACGCCTGCGGGAGAGAATTTGACGGCGTTTTCGATCAGCTTGCCGATCGATCGCGCGATCAGCGCGCGGTCGCAGCACACTTCGATTTCGCCGTCCCTGACCAGTCGTTTGACCTCCGCCTGCGACGTCGCCAGAGTTTTTTCCAGCGGCGCAAAGGCGAGGGCGACGAGATCGCCGACCGTGCAGTCGACCTCATTCAGCGCAATCGGACCCGAGCGCGCGTCCGACGCCAGCAGCATGTCGGAGACGGAATTCAGCAGCCTTTTGCCGCCCTCGACGACATAATCGGCATATTCCTTGTGCAGATGATCGTTCTCGCGATCGAATTGCTCCGCCAGGATCTGGCCGAATCCGATAATCGCGTTAAGCGGCGTTCGCAATTCGTGGCTCATCACTGACAGAAGGCTGTCCTTGAAGCGCGAACCGGCTTCGGCGGCGTCGCGGGCGCTGCGCAGCGCCTTCTGGTCGGCGCTCGCCTTCAGGACGAAGCGCGCCGCCTCGGTGAACAAGGTCCAATTGATCGGCTTGGCGAGAAACGACGTCGCGCCGGCGGCGAAGGCTTCCTCGACCGCCTCCTTGCGCTCGCTGCCCGTCACCATGATGACCGGGAGCGCGGCGAGCGCGCTGTCGGCGCGGACGGCGCGCGTCATCTCAAACCCGTTCATGCGCGGCATGTCGACATCGGAAATCGCGAGATCGAAGGGTCGCGCCTTCAATCTGGCCAGTCCCTCGGCGCCGTCGGCGGCGACATCGACGTCATAGCCCGCTTCGGCGAGTTTGGCCGAAGCGACTTCCCGCATGATCGGGTCGTCATCGATGACAAGAACGCGCGCCGCGTTCGCCATTGGAATTCCCCCTATTCAGATCGCTTCGCTTGTCTCCAGCTTCGAAAGCGCCAATTCATTCAGCTTTGCAGCGATACCCCAAAGATTGCGTTAATAAATCCCGCTTTCGGGTGCGGCGAAAGCAAATTGCAATCAATTCAGGTCACATTTCCGCGCCAGCAGAAGAAGACGCAAACTTGTCCGAACGCCGCACCTCGCTCCGCAACCAGCTGACCTGGCTGGTCGTGATCGCCGTTCTGGGCGCGGTCATGCTCTCGACGGCGTCATTCGTATGGCGAAATGTCAGCCAATACGGCGCCGACAGGACGCGTGAGCTGGAAGCCAACGCGACCGTATTTGCCGCCACGATTTCGGCGCCGGTCGCCGCCGGCGACCGCCGCGCGACCCTGGAGGCGTTGCGCGCGATCGGCGAAATGCCGCATCTTCACTACGCGCGGGTGCTGACGCCCGGCGGCGAGGTTTTTGTCGAACTAGGCGACGCGATCGAACTGAATTCGCGGCACCAGGACGTCGGCGTGCGGCCCGGCATGTACGACCTTCTCAATGCGCGAACGATCGGCGCGGAGATCTCGATCGTCCATGGCGGCGTCGTCGTCGGCGAACTGGCGCTCACCTCGGACACGTCCGATCTCGGCGCGCAGATCTGGAATATTCTTTGGGACGCCATTTCGGCGGCGGCGTTTTCCGCGGCGGTCGGGCTGCTGCTCGCGCTGCGCATGCAACGCAGCGTCACCCGCCCGGTCATCGATCTCGCCCGCGTCATGCGTGATGTCCGCGAGCGCGACGATTTCGGCGTCCGCGCGAGGCGCGTCAGCGCCAATGAAACCGGCGATCTCGTCGATGCGTTCAACGACATGCTCGACAAGATCCAGGACCGCGACGCGCGGCTCCTTGCGCAGCAGCAGAACCTGCAGAAAATCGTGACGATGCGGACGCACGAACTGAAACTCGCCAAGGAGGCGGCGGAAGCGGCGAACAGCGCCAAATCCGAATTCCTGGCGGCGATGAGCCATGAGATCCGCACGCCGATGAACGGCATGCTAGTGATGGCGGAACTGATCAACAATTCCGACCTGCCGCCGCGGCAAAAGCGATATTCCGAAGTGATCGTGCGCTCGGGCCAGAGCCTCCTCACGATCATCAACGACATTCTCGACTTCTCGAAGATCGAAGCCGGAAAACTGGAGCTGGAGCGCATCCCGGTGCGGCCCGCCGACGCCATGTCCGACGTCGTCAGCCTGTTCTGGGAGCGCGCCGCCAAGGCGGGGCTCGATCTTGCGACTTATGTCGGCCCCGGCGTTCCCGAAGCGATCGAGAGCGATCCGGTTCGCCTCAGCCAGGTCCTCTCCAATCTCGTCAGCAACGCGCTGAAATTCACCGAACGCGGCAGCGTCGTCATCACCGCGCGCCGCCTCGCCGCCGAGAACGGCGCCTGCGTCATCGAATTTTCCGTCTCCGACACCGGCGTCGGCATCCCTGAAGAAAAACAGCCTAAGATATTCGACGCGTTTTCGCAGGCCGACCAATCGACGACGCGCAAATTCGGCGGCACGGGACTGGGGCTTGCGATCTGCCGCCGCCTGGTGTCGGCGATGGGCGGCGAGATCGGCGTTTCGAGCCGTGCCGGCAAGGGGTCGCGCTTCCACTTCACGGTGCCGACAAAAGAGATCGAGCCGGCGCAGCCGATCGTTGAAATGCGCCGCGACATGCGCGCGGTTGTCGCTGTCGGCGGCGCGGCGACGCCGGTGATGATCGCCAAATATCTTGAGGAGGCCGGCGTCGCCGCGCAGATCGTCTCCAGCGAAAGCCCGCTTGAATCGCATATCGCTTACGCCGACATCATTTTCGCGGCGCCGGATTATCTCGACGCCCTGAACGAGGTTCTCGCCGGCGATCCGCAAAATTGGGTGCCGGCGCGCATCTGCATCGGCGAGTTCGGCGATGACACGGCGGACCGGCTGCTCAACGAGGGCGTCGCCGAGGATTTGCTGATCCGCCCGCTCAGCCGGCGCGACGTCTTCGATCAGGTTGAGCGCATCGTTGAAGGCAGGCTGCGCGGCCGCGATGCGCTGAAAGGCGTCGCCGTTGTTCGGCGCGATATTCCGTCATTCGCCGGCGCGCGCGTTCTTGCCGCCGATGACAGCGCCGTCAACCGCGAGGTCGTCAAAGAGGCGCTTAGCCGTCTCGGCGCCGCAGTGACGCTCGCCAGCGACGGCGCCGAAGCGGTCGCCGCGATCGAGGGAGGAAGGTTCGACCTCGTCCTGATGGATTGCTCGATGCCGGTGATGGACGGCTATGAAGCGACGCGCCGCATCCGCGCGCTGGAAGCGCCGGGCGCGAGGCGGACGCCGATCATCGCGCTGACCGCCCATGTCGAGGGCG
>JBGSNB010000393.1:0-2587 GCA_041739835.1 Parvularculaceae bacterium
GCCGCGTCGCCGCCCAGCGTTTCGACCAGCGCGTCATGCACGATCTTGACGACCTGCTGGCCCGGCGTCACCGAACGCAGGACCTCGGCGCCAACCGCGCGCTCGCGCACGCGCGCGACGAAGTCCTTGGCGACCGGCAGAGCGACGTCGGCTTCAAGAAGCGCAACGCGCACCTCGCGCAATGCGGCATCGACGTCTTTTTCTTCGAGGGCGCCCCGCCCTCGAAGCTTGTCGAATATGCCGCCAAGCCTGTCGCTCAGACTTTCAAACATCAACGCCTCATGACGCCAAACGTTTTCGGCCGCTGTGAGGGCGTCACCCCGACAGCGGCGGCTCCCCGGCCCCATCCCTTTTTTCTGTCAGGGGGTCGTGCCGGCAAAGCCTGGAAGACGAACTTCCGGATTTGAGGGGCGTCCATAGGCTGGGCGGAAGGAGAAGGCAAGCACAAGCGATTGCCCCCGGCGAACAGAGGCGATCGCCAGGCCCGGCGGCCGCCAAAGCGGCGCGTCAGCGAGTGAGCGCTCACTCACCGTCGCGCCCACCGTCCGCGAAAAATTTATTTTCGAAATCCTGTCACACCCGGCCCCCCTGCTTCGTCTTAGCGGCAGGGCGCGGGTCATCTCTCTCGGCGCGCGCCGGCTCTTTGACATCGTGAATCTTTTGCAAGCGTTCCGGTTCTCTCGAACTGGCCGCTTGCACTGAAAGAAAGCCCGGGGCGCCGCTCCCTACGCGAAAAAGGCATGCCCCTTCACGACGAAGAAAGGGCGCCTTTTGCGGCTGCAGGCCGCGCGGTTGGTCAAAAAACCGGAAGAGACGGAACCGGATGAGGGCGCCCTTTCGAGGACGGTGGAGCGTACGCATGATCGCTCCCCCCCTTACGCAGCTCCCCTAACTTCCCGGCTTGGCCCGGAAGACCTCCTCATCAAGTTCGCCTTCCCATTTGGCGACGGCGACGGCGACGGTTGCGTCGCCGGTGACATTGACGACGGTGCGCATCATGTCGAGCAGGCGGTCAAACGGGAAAATGAAGCCGATGACGAGCGCCGTGTGCTCGGGCGAAACCTCGAAGACGTCAAGCACGATCGCAAGCAGGAACAGCGAAGCCGAGGGCACGCCCGCGGCGCCGATCGAGACAAGCGCGGCGGTGAGCGCGATAAGGACGTAGTGCTGCGGCGCCAGCGCGTAGCCGAAGGCCTGCGCGGTGAAGAGCGCGACGATGCCGAGATAGAGCGAGGTGCCGTCCATGTTGATGGTCGCGCCGAGCGGCAGCACCGATCCGGCGACGGACTTCCGCACGCCGAGATTTTCCGTCGTCGCACGAATGGTTACGGGCAGCGTCGCCGAGGACGAGGACGTCGAAAAGGCGACCATCATCGCATCGAGGATGCCGCGGAAGAAATTGACGAAAGGAAGCCCGAGCAGGATCCGGACGATGCCGCCATAGACGATCAACATGTGGAGGGCGCAGCCGAGATAGACGGCGAGCGTCAGCGACAGGATGGCGGTGAAAGTCTCGACGCCTTTCGTGCCGGCGACATAGGCGATCAGCGCGAAAACGCCGAACGGCGCAAGCTCCATGATGAGATGCGTCATCTTCAGCACGCCTTCGGACGCAGCCTCGAAAAAGCGCCCCGCCGCCTGTCCTTCTTCGCGCGCCATCAACAGGCCGACGCCGAAGAGCAGCGCGAAGAAAATAATGGCGAGCATGTCGCCCTGCATCAGCGCGGCGAACGGATTTTCCGGAATGATCGCCATCAGCCGCTCGCCGAGCGGCTGCGCCTCGCCAAGTTGCTTTGGTTCGGCGCCGCCGAGATCGACGCCCCTGCCCGGCTGGAACAGGGTTCCCATGCCAAGGCCGATCAGATTGGCGATGAAGGTCGTCAGCAAATAGAGGACAAAGGCCTTGAGGCCGATCGTGCCGAGCTTTTTCGGATCGCCCATCGCGTAGATCCCGGCGACCAGCGTGAAAAAGACGAGCGGCACGACGATCATCCGGATCAATCGGATGAAGACATCGCCGAGGATGCGGACCTTGCCGAGAAACGCTTCAGCGGCGACGGCGTCCATGGTTTGAGAGACGGCGAGTCCGAAGGCGACGCCAAGCGCGAGGCCGAGAAACACGCGCTTCCAGAGCTTGGTTCGGAACCACCATGTCATGCCGCCCTGCGCCTCCGCCCCAACGCTCCTGCGCGCGAGCATACATGGCGAGGCGTGAATTGAAACCCTGCCGGCGGCCTATCGCCGGATCGACGCGCCCGGGCGATAGCGCTCTTCATCCTGCCGCGTCATGATGACGGCGGTTTCGCCGAGAGGCCGGTTCAAGAACGTGCCGCCGCCGAACCGCCAGCCGTCATCGGACCACGCCATCACGGCGAATTCCGGCTGCGGCGGCTCCGCCTTTTCATAGTCGCTCCGGATCGTGAACAGCGCGTATTTGACGCCGCCGCGGAAACAGTGCTTTTGCTCCGTACAGGGAAGGTCCGCCGCCGTCGCCGGGGCGGCGGCTTCGACCGAAAAGGATAGCAGCGCGCCGGCGCGGATCGCCGCCTTGCGCATCGACCCTCGCCAGCGCCCGCGATCATGCCAG